>JBAUUM010000083.1:0-8100 GCA_049582705.1 Actinocatenispora sp. | reverse complement strand
TCGTGGACGCATGGGATCTCCTTGGCGCGAGGGGTGGGGAACGCGCGCGTCCACCAGCTCACGACAGACGGTGAGATATCGATTGCTGGAAGACATTTCATGATAGGACGGGAGCGTCCGTTCCTCCAGCCCCGAAGCGACTGCGTCCGACCGCCGACTCCGCGGGCCGAGCGCCGGACCCCGCTATGCGCTCAGTCGATCTCGGCGAATTGGCGTTCCTCGTCGGCCGGCCACGGCGCCTCCGCGGTCCGGTCAGCGTTCGGCACCGGCCACAGCAGCCGCAGCTCCCGCCGCCGGCCGAACATGGTCACCACCTGCGCCGCCGAGCTCAGCGACATGTACGCCGACTTCTCCCCCAGGCACCCGACGAAGAACGCCCGCGTCTCGAACGCCAGCCCCCACCCGAACGCCCGCACGTCCGACCGGTCCGGCGCCACCTCGTACACCGCGAACACCCGCGGCACCTCCCAGCCGGCCAGACGCCCCAACAGCCGCGCGAACTCCTCCTCCGTCAACGCCCGCAGCCCCGCACTGATCTCCTCATCACTCATCTCCGCGTCCACCGCTTCATCCATCATCAGAACTGCCTCGTTCCGTCCTCTAGGTGCCATATCGGCGAGCGTAGACGCGATACGTATCGCGATGCTAGCCCCGACCATCATCACGATGAACGGATATCCGACACTTGGAGGGCGTAACCATCCCGACGGTGCGGTGTTGTTGGCGTGCGGGCGGCGATCTCGCCAGGTTTTCGTTGGTGGGGAGCAGGCATGACTGAACGGAACGATCCCTCGGCGCTCCGATGGTTGATCGGCGTCGAGCTGTCCAACTACCGCAAGCGGACGACCCATTCACTCAGCCAGGTCTCCGAAGCCACCAAGATCACGAAACCCAAGCTCGGCCACATGGAGAGCGGGCGCTATCAGCAGTACCCCGACGACGTGGCGAAGGTTCTCCAGTTCTACTCCGCCGACCAACACGACATCGACCGTCTGACATCACTCACCATGCGGTCGGATGCCAAAGCGTGGTGGGCACCGTGGAGCCATGTCGTACCCGACTGGTTCCGCACCTTCGTCGGGCTTGAAGGGCTCGCAACGTCCGAGTTCGTCTACGAGCCAACGCTCATCCCGGGTCTGTTCCAGACCCAGGAGTACGCCGAGGAACTCACGAGGGCCACCGGATTCGTTAGGCCGGACCATAGTGAGCGGTTCGTCTCATTCCGCCTTGCCCGTGCTGGCCGTCTCACCGAGAACCACCCAGTGACATGTCACGTCGTCATCACTGAACCTGCGCTGCGTTTGCGGGTGGGGACACCGGAACTACGCCGCGCCCAGTACCAACGGCTGGTCGAACTCGCCGCCCGCCCGAACATCACCATGCAGGTCGTACGACCCGAGGACGGGCCACATGCCGCTGTGGCGGGACCGTTCTACCTGCTCGACTTCGACGCCGCACGGCCGATCGTCTACGCGGAGATCGTCGACGGCGCCCGCTACGTGCAGGATTGGGACGAAGTAGCAACGTACAGGCTCGTGGCAGACAGCGTGGCGAAGACCGCGCTATCGTCCAAGGATTCAGTCGCGCTGATCAACTCCCTCATCGACGCCGACAGATAGGAGCCTGACGTGATCACGCCCGATCTCACAAGAGCCAGCTGGTTCAAGTCCACCCGCAGCGGCAACAACGGCGCCTGCGTCGAAGTCGCGTTCATATCGGGAGCAGTCGCCGCCCGCGACAGCAAGGATCCTGCCGGGCCGACGCTCGTGGTGAGTACCAACGCGTGGACACGGTTCGTCCGCTCGGTGACCGGCTGAGATACCGCGTCGCACCGGGTCCCGATCCGAACCGACCGAGGCCAAGCGGAACGCTGGCAAGGCCGCACCGAGCGCCGCCTACGAATCAGGTAGGCAAGCGAGGGAGAACGCCACCAGCGTCCTGCTGCTCCGACCGGGTACCGGTCGAGGCCCAGCGCGACGCTGGCAAGGCCGCACCGAGCGCCGCCTACGAAGTAGGTAGGCAAGCGAGGGAGAACGCCGCCAGCGTCGTGCTGGGTCCGACCGGTCAGTCGGACATGAGGGCGACTGCACGCATCTTGTTCATCGCGTCGAGGGCGGCGACCTTGTACGACTCGGCCAGCGTCGGGTAGTTGAAGACCGCGTCGACGAGGTAGTCGACGGTGCCGCCGCAGCCCATCACGGTCTGTCCGATGTGGACGAGTTCGGTGGCGCCGGTGCCGAAGACGTGCACCCCGAGCAGTTCCCCGGTCTCGGCGTGTACGAGGAGCTTGAGCATGCCGTACGAGTCGCCGAGGATCGCGCCGCGGGCCAGCTCGCGGTAGCGGGAGACGCCGACCTCGAACGGCACGGACTCCTCGGTCAGCTCGTCCTCGGTGCGGCCGACGTAACTGATCTCCGGGATGGTGTAGATGCCGATGGGCTGCAGGGTGCTGAGCGTGCCCGCGACCGGCTCGCCGAAGGCGTGGTACGCGGCCCGGCGTCCCTGTTCCATCGAGGTCGCGGCGAGGGCGGGGAAACCGATCACGTCGCCGACGGCATAGATGTGCTCGACCTTCGTGCGGTAGTTCTCGTCCACGTCGATGCGGCCGCGCTTGTCGGCCTCCAGCCCGGCCTTGTCGAGGTCGAGGGTGTCGGTGACGCCCTGCCGGCCCGCCGAGTACATGACGGTGTCGGCGGGGATGCGCTTGCCGGACTCCAGCACGGTCAGGGTGCCGCCGGCGTGCCGGTCGACCCGGGCGACGGTCTCCCGGAAGCGGAACGTGACCGCCAGGTCGCGCAGCTGGTACTTGAGGGCCTCCACCACCTCCAGATCGCACATGTCGAGCATCCGCTCGCGACGCTCCACGACGGTCACCTTGGTGCCCAGAGCCGCGAACATGGACGCGTACTCGATGCCGATCACGCCCGCGCCGACCACCACCATGGAGCCGGGAATGCGGTCCATGAGCAGGATCTGGTCGGAGTCGACGATGGTGCTGCCGTCGAAGTCCACGGTGGAGGGGCGGGCCGGGCGGGTGCCGACCGCGATGACGATCTTGTCCGCGGTGTACTGGTGCTCGTCGCCGGACTCGTCGGTGACCAGCACGGTGTGCGGGTCGACGAACCGGCCGGAGCCGGCGTGCATGCCGACCCGGTTGCGGGCCAGCTGGCTGCGGATGACGTCGATCTCCCGGCCGATCACGTGGTGCGTCCGGGAGGTCAGGTCCGAGATGGAGATGTCCTCCTTCAACCGGTAGCTGTGCCCGTAGAACTCCTGCTGGCTGCGGCCGGTCAGGTAGAGGACCGCCTCGCGCAGCGTCTTGGACGGGATGGTGCCGGTGTTGATGCACACCCCACCCACCATCGACCGGCGTTCGACGACGGCCACCCGCTGTCCCAGCTTCGCGCCGGCGATGGCCGCCTTCTGCCCGCCGGGGCCGGACCCGAGTACCAACAGATCGTAGTCGTACACGCCGTCACCCTTCCCGCGCTGCGATGTCCGGTGCCCATCCTGCCCCGGCCACGCAACGCGGGCATCTCGGGCGTCAGGTGAGCCGCATGATCGCGTCCACCAGCAGCCACACGCCGAAGATCAGGAACAGCGCCGCGGCCCCGTACCGGATGGCCCGCTCGGGCAGGTTGCGGCCCAGCCACCGGCCGACCAGGATGGCCAGCGCGTCCGCGGCGACCATGCCGAGGGTCGAGCCGAGCCAGGTGCCGAACCAGCCGTGCTGGGTGGCCAGCGTGATCGTGGCGAGCATGGTCTTGTCGCCCAGCTCGGCCAGGAAGAACGCGACCCCCACGGCGAACACCGCGGAGCGGCCGCCACGCAGCGCCTTGCCCTGCTCGTCCTCGGTGAGCTTGTCACCACGCAGGGTCCAGGCCGCGAAGCCGAGGAACGCGACCGCCGCCACCAGCGTGATCCAGCCGGTCGGGAGCACCCGGCCGAGGCCGTACCCGACCCCCACCGACACCGCGTGCACCACCGCGGTGGCCACGCTGATGCCGATCAGTACCGGCGCCGCCCGGTACCGCGTCGCGAAGGTCAACGCCATCAGCTGCGACTTGTCGCCCAGTTCGGCCACGAAGATCACACCGAAACTCAGCGCGAGACTTGCCCAGATCGTCGACATGACACCCTTTCGGTCCAGACCGGACCGGGGCGCGTCAGACCTCGATCCGGCATTCCGCCAGATCGAAGGTCTCGCCCGCCCGCCGGACGAACCCGCGGGCCGCGTGGCCGGGCGCGGCTGCGCCAGTATGTCGACCACGTCGTTGGGGGCTACTCCCCTTCGCGCCCGCAACGATAGCCCACCGGTGGCCGGCCCCGGCAAACCGGTTGCCGCCCGCCCGCCGCGCTGGCACGGTGCCCGGATGACCGACGAACCGACCCTGGCCGTACGGCCCGCGCTGGCCGACGACGAGATGAGTGCGCTGTTCGCCGCGGCCTGGGGCGGCGACGGCGCGGTCGGCTGGGGCCCGATCCTGTCCCGCAGCCTCACCTGGGTGGCGGCCCGGCGGCACGACCGGCTGGTCGGCTTCGTCAACGTCGCGACCGACGGCGGGGCGCACGCGTTCCTCGTGGACACCACCGTGCACCCGGACGAGCAACGACGTGGGCTGGGCACCCGGCTCGTCCGCGCCGCCGCGGACGAGGCGCGGGTGGCGGGCGCCGACTGGCTGCACGTCGACTTCGAGCCGCATCTGACGGCCTTCTACCGGGCCTGCGGGTTCCGCCCGACGGACGCGGGACTGCTCGACCTCACCGCCCTCGCCGCCGACGGGCCGCCGGGCCGGTCCTGACGACACCCGACAGAACGCGGACCGGGCTGCCGCACGCCCTCGTCAGCCGCCCAGCCAGGCCAACATTCGGCGGGTGTCGTCGTCGTCCGGTGCGTGCCCACCGCCGAACGGGCGTCGCTCGGCGCCGGGCACCGCGGCCAGCAGCCATTCGCTGTGTCCGAGCGGGGTGAGCACGTCGTGCGGGCCGCCGCCGGAGAACCCGGTGACCGCGAAGCGTTCCCAGCCCTGCGCGTCGGCGAGCGCCCGGACGTCCGCTGCCGCGTCCGCGACGGCGCGGCCCGGTTGCCGGGTGGAACCGCCGTACCCGGGGCGGTCCGGCACCAGCACGCGCAGACCGGCCCGCTCGAAGCCGTCGACGCCTTCGGGCCGCTCCCACCGGGTGTCCGGTGTGGCGTTCAGCGACACGACCGGTACTCCGTCGGCCGGGCCGTACAGGCAGTAGCGCACCACCCGGCCGTCCTGAGTGGACAGTTCGTGCGTCGGTGGCGGCGTCCAGGCCGCCTCGGCTGTGGTGGGTGTCCCGTTGCTCGTCACGTCGTCGATCCAACCCGAACACCGGCGCGACCGCATCCGGCTTTCCGTGCTTCCGTCCTCCCGTACGCCGGGCCGGGCCGCGGCGCGGTCGGCGGGCGGGTGGACCGGTGCAGGTGCAGGTCGAGCGCGCGGACGGTCGCCCGTGCCGGCTGCGGTCACGGGGCTCCGGGACGTCGGCCGCGGTCACGAACCCCCGGGCGCGGTCACGGGGCCTCCGGGGTACCGGGCACCACCGACTCCATGCCGTCGACCTCGGCGAGCGCCGCGACGAGGTCCGGCAGCGAGCCGCCGCGCAGGGTCAGCGACGCCGACGCGGTACCGCCGTCGAGCGGGCGGCGCACCCGGACCTCGCGGACCAGGACGCCGCGCTGCGCGCAGAGGGCGAGCGTGCGTTGCAGCGCGGCGCGTCCGCACCGGTACGTGATGGCGAGCGTCACCTCAGTACCACCGCGGATGCGGAGCCGCCGCACCAGCGGCGGGTAGCCGCAGGCCACCCCGAAGTGCGTGGCGGTCACCAGGCCCGCCAGTACGGGCAGCTCGGCGCCGCAGGCCATGCCCACCGCGGCGGTCAGCCAGAGCCCCGCGGCGGTGGTCAGGCCGCGGACCGCGTCGCGCCGGACGAAGATCAGGCCGCCGCCGATGAATCCGATGCCGGCGACGACCTGGGCGGCGATCCCGGGTACGCCGAGCCGCAGGTGCGGTCCGAGCGTGTCGACGCCGTGCCGGGACAGCACCATGAACACCGCCGCGGCGAGCCCGACCAGCGTGTGGGTGCGCAGCCCGGCGCTGCGCTGCCGGATCTGGCGTTCCCACCCGATCGCCGTGCACAGCAGCAGTGCCAGGCCCAGGCTCGCGACCTGCGTCCCGCTCTGACCGGCGAGTACGCCCTCGGCCTGCATGGCAAGGAGTCTCTCCCGGCCCCCGGGTCAGGACGACGGCGGTGCCGGCCGGGCAGTACCGGAACCGCCGGCGCGGGCCGCGGCGATCGCGGCGAGCACCTGGTCGACGAGGCCGGGCGGGGCGGCGATGGTGGCCGCAGAGTCGAACGTGTGCGGGGTGCCGTCCGCGTCGACCACGCTGGCGCCGGCGGCCCGGGCGATCGCGACGCCGGCCATCATGTCCCACGGCTTGTTGCTGAACGCGATGCACGCGTCCAGCGCACCGCTGGCCACCGAGACCAGGTCGATCGCCGCCGAGCCGAGCATCCGCACCCGCTGCGCCGACCCGGCCAGGGCACCGGTGAGCGCGAGCTGTACCCCGTTGCGCGCCGCCACGCCGGGACCGACCCCGTAGTCGCCGAGGGCGACCATCGCCTCGGGCAGCGAGGTGACCGCGCTCGGCGCGGCCGGACGGCCGTCCTGCCAGGCGCCGAGCCCTTCGCCGCCCCAGTACGTACGGTCCAGGTACGGCAGCGCCACGACCCCCAGCACGGCCCTCCCCTGGTACGCCAGGCCCAGCGACACCGCGCACAGCGGCAGGCCGCGGACGAAGTTCGCGGTGCCGTCGAGCGGGTCCAGTACCCAGGTGGCGTCCCGGCCGAGGTCGGACCCGCCGTCCTCCTCGCCGAGGAACCCGATCTGCGGGGTTCGCTCGGCGAGGAGCCGGCGCAGCGCGCGTTCCACCGCGTAGTCGACCTCGCTGGCCATGTCCCGGTCGCCCTTGGCGGTCAGCCGCCCGGGCGGGTGGGTACGGATGTGCCGGGCGCCGAGATCGGCGGCCTCCCGGGCCACCGGGAGCAGCTCGGCGAGGTTCAGCACGGGTGCCTCCTCAGTACGGTCGGTGGTGTTACGCCGTGCCCGCCGACACGTAGTAGACGCTGGCGAGCCGTCCGCCCGTCGCGCCGGACGCGAAGCCGAAGCACAGCCGGGCCGGGCGGCCCAGGCCGGCGGCCTGCACCGCCATCCCCTCGGGTTCCCGGTAGGCCAGGTCCGGGGCGGTCGGGACGAACTGGTCGTCGGTGACCTCGCCCGTACGCAGGTCGACGGCCGTGATGCGGGTGTTGCCGAGCGGCGGGGTGGAGCCGGACGTGCCGTACGCGGTGCCGGACAGCAGGTAGAGGGTGCTGTCGTAGCCGGTGAAGCCCTGGAAGTCGGCGGACAGGCCCGGCTGCGCCACGTCCCACACCGCCTCGTAGTGCCCGGCGTGGACGTCGGCGAGCCGGAACACGCCGAACCGGAACGCGCCGGCGAGCCGGTAGCGCAGTATCAGCAGGCCGTGCTCGGTGTCCACCGACACCGTGGTGCGGTCGCTGCCCGGTACCAGCTGGATCGGCTGGACCGATCCCTTGTCGAGGACCGTGCCGTCGGAGAAGGCGAACCGGCACAGCCGGGTGCCCCAGCCGTCCTTGCCGCCCTCGTTGTCCGAGGCGGTCTCCGTCCACAGGTACGCGCCGGTGACGGACTGCTCGACGCCCATCTGCACGCCGTGCCCGAAGCCGGTCAGGTACATGTAGCCGAGTTCGTTGCCGGCCAGGTCGAGCTGGGTCAGGCAGAGGTCTCCGGCCTTGTCCCGGTCGGCGCCGGACACCGGCGCCGACTCGTCCGGCAGCTGAATGCCGCCCTGCATCAGCTGCAGCGTGTAGATCCGGTTGTGCGTGGCGTCGACGGCGAACGACTGCAGGACCGTCTCGTCGTGCAGGGGCACCTCGTCGAGCAGCGCGGTGTACGGCCCGGACAGGTCGAACGCCCCGGACAGGGCCGACCGGCGGGCACCCGGGTCCGCACCGGCGTGCCGGGGGGCCGCGGTGCCGGCCGAGGCCGCCAGC
>JBAUUM010000082.1:0-8913 GCA_049582705.1 Actinocatenispora sp. | reverse complement strand
GCTCCCGCCAGCGGCAGCGCAGCGAGCGTCGCGCCCAGTGCACGGCGGTACGGCGCTGCCCGTCGGCGGCGTGCCAGCAGGCCAGCTGCCCGTACAGGCGGGCCGCGCCGGGTCGGCAGTCGGCGAGTTCCGGATGCCGGGTGAGCATCCACTGCAGCGAGGCGATCTTCGTCTGGTACTGGTAGGTGAAGAACGAGCTGCGCCCCCACAGCACCCGGACCAGGGGCACGTCCACGTGGCTGATGGGCCGGCGGCGGGCGGCCCGCAGCAGCAGGTCGTAGTCCTCGTTCTGGCTGCCGGGGGCGTCCTCGGCGACGAGGCCGATGCCGGTGTCCTTGCCGGCGCCGAGCAGCGCGGTGCGGCGGATCAGGAACGTCGAGGCGTGCAGCATCGACATCCGGGAGCGCAGCAGGTCGTCGAAGACGACGACGTCGGTGCCGGCGCGCCGCGGGTGCACCCGGTCGGCGTACTCGACCTCGATGGCGGCGGTGACGAACTCGGCGCCGGGGTGCGCGGCGAGCGCGGCGACCTGCGCGGTCAGCTTGCCGGGCAGCCACTGGTCGTCGTCGTCGCAGAAGGCGACGAGGTCGACGGGCCGGTCACCGGCGCAGAGCGCGTCGATGCCGGTGTTGCGCGCGCCGGCCAGCCCGCGGGTGCGGGTGTTGGTGAGCACGGTGACCGGGCGCGGTCCGTCGGCGGCGAGGCCCATGTCGGGTTCGGCGCCGTCGTACACGATCACGACGCGCAGTGCGCCGTCGTAGTCCTGGCTCAGTACCGCGTCGAGCGCGAGGCGCAGCAGCGCGGGCCGCTGGTGGGTGGCGATGACCACGCCGACGCCGGGTCGGGGCAGCGGGTTCGGCGCGCTCACCGGGTCACCTCGGCGCGGGGCGCCAGCGGGTACCCGTACGCGGTGAGCAGCGGCGCGGTGAGGGCGCCGACGAGGTGTCGCTGCGGTGCGGCGAGTTCGCTCCGCCAGGCGTTGTCGGACCGCAGGGCGACCTGCCCGGTGGTGAACCGCATCGGGTTGCCGGCGGCGCTGTGTGATCGGCCGAGCTGGGCGGTGTGGTCGGTGAGGAAGCCGAGCGCGGCCGGGTCGGGTGGCAGGTCGACGAACCGGCGGATCCCCTCGACGGTGGTCACCGGGTCGGCGAGGAACTCCTCGTAGCGCAGCCGGCGTACCGGCGTGCCGAGCCGTTCCAGTACCCCGAACGCGGTGTTGAGCGCGTTCCACAGCAGGGCGGAGCGCACCGGTGGGTACCGCGTCATCTCGGCATTGCCGTCGGCCTCGGGCCGGGTGCGCTGCTTGGTCCACGAGTAGGCGACGCCCCGTGGGTCGCGGACCATGTGCACCACCCGCAGGTCGATGTCGGGGCACCAGCGCAGGCAGAACGCCAGCGACGCGTGCTTGGAGGAGTCGACGACGACGGTGGCGCCGGAGACCTTCGCGGCGGCCTGGTAGACCTTGCGGTACGCGTCGGTGTACTCGCCGACGAGCCGGGCCCGGACGGTACGCAGCCGGGGCGCGGCGAGTTCGGGCAGGTTGCGGGTGCGTTCCACGGCGGCGCGCAGCGCGATGACGCGTAGGGCCTGGCTCTCGCCCCAGCCGCCGAACGCGTCGGCGCCGACCTGCTGCCAGAACCCGCACCGGGAGAACCGGTCGCCGCAGCCGCAGCGTTCGTCGTCGATGACGTCGCGCCGCCACATGTGGACGACCTCGCCGAGGGCGCACACGCCGGGAAGTTCGCCGAGGATGCGTTCGAGCAGGGTCGTGCCGCTGCGGCCGAGCCCGCCCAGGAACAGCACGCGTACCAAGACCTACCCCCACGTCGGTGTCGGACTGCCTGCCCCCGATACAACGAGGCATCGGGCGACTGGGAACTCTTTGTAAGCGTTCAATGACAGTTCGTGGCCCCAGTGGTGTCGTGACCAGCTAGAGTCACCGATCGTGACTGATCAGCAACTCATTGCTAAGAGTGCTGCCGACCGTATGGTCCTGTCCGGGGTCGGGTTCGACCGTCTCACCGAGTCGGCCGTGGTCGACCGGGTACGCGCGGAGCTGGCCGCCGGGCAGGGCGGCAGCATCGTGACACCCAACATCGACATCCTCCGTACGGTCCGGCGCGACCCGCGGGCCCGCGGTCACGTCGAGGCCGCCAGTTGTGTGGTCGCCGACGGGGCGCCGCTGGTGTGGGCCAGCCGGCTGCGCGGCGACGCGCTCCCGGAACGGGTCGCCGGGTCCAGTCTCATCTGGTCGCTGTCCGAAGGGCTGGCCACCGACCGCAGGTCCGTGTACCTGCTCGGCGGCGCGTCGGGGGTCGCGGACCGGGCCGCCGCCGCGCTCGCGGAGCGGTACGCGGGGCTGCGCGTCGCGGGCACCGACTGCCCGCCGTACGGTTTCGAACACGACCCCGAGGCGCTCGCCCGGGTGTGCGCCTCGGTGGTCGCGGTCGCGCCCGACGTGGTGTACGTGGGCCTCGGGTTCCCCAAGCAGGAGAACCTGATCGCCCGGCTGGCGCCGCTGCTGCCGGGTACCTGGTTCGTGGGGTGCGGCGCCGCCATCGCCTTCGTGGCGGGCGTCCAGCGCCGGGCGCCCCGGTGGATGCAGCGGGTCGGGCTGGAGTGGCTGCACCGGCTGGGCTGCGAGCCCACCCGGCTGTTCCGCCGCTACCTGGTGCACGACGTGCCGTTCGCGCTGGGGCTGCTGGCGACGAGCGCGTTGCGCCGCCGCTGAGCGAGGGTCGCGGGTCGACGCGTTCGGTGAGCGGGTCGGAACCCAGCGACGACGACAGCGTTCTGTAAGCCGTCTGTAAGCGACCTCTGGTCCTGTTGTGCTCCCGGCTCATGTCCGCGTGGGATCTGCGCGGATCGTGCACGTGCCGGGGGCCGACGGGGGCTGTGCCGGTGTGTCCGCCCGCATGCGGGCGGACACACCGCCGTATCCGGGGAAGCGATGTGGTCGGGAAACCCCGTGACCGCCGCTCCCACCCTGTGCGGATAAAGCACGCATATCGCTTGAAGACGGAGGAAATATGCACAAGCGCTACGGTCGGCTCACGGCCGGTCTCGGCGTACTGGCGGGCACCGGCGTCGGGCTGGCCGTACTCGCCGCCCCGGCGGCCGCCGACCCCGGTACCGACCACGTCCTGCACGCCTCGGCCAGTACGCCCGACGCGGTCTCCCCGGGCGGCACCGGCACCTTCAGGTACTCGGTGCAGAACACCGGCGGCAGCACCACCGCCGGCGTACTGATGAACGTGGCGCTGCCGCACTACGTGACGCTGCCGCAGGTCGAGCAGGACAAGCAGTGCCAGCGGACCGAGGTGACCGCCGAGCACACGCTGTACAGCTGCGCGATCACCGACCAGAACGGCAAGCTCACGCCCGGCCAGGTGGCCACCAACACGGTGTCGTTCGGGGTGGCGAAGAACGCGCCGGGCCCGCAGGACATCGGCTCGATCGCGGTGCTGGTCGTGCCGCTGGACACCGGCGGCCAGCCCACCGAGTCGTGGCAGGACCTCAAGGGCCCCAACACCGTCGGTGCCGCGGTCACGACCACGAAGAACAGCTACGACTACGCGGTCACCGCGCCCAGGGCCACCGGCAAGGTCGGTGACACCGTCACCATCACCGCGACCGGCGCCAACTCGGGCCCGTCCGACGTCGTCGGCGGCCAGGTCGACATCGTCGCCCCGTCCGGCACCGAACTGGCCTCGCTGCCCGCGCACTGCACCTGGGTGGCCAAGCCGAGCACCGCGCACTGCGACGGCACCGGCATGGTCGTCGGGTCCGGCAAGAGTGCCAGCGTCGACGTCGAGCTCACCATCACCGACGCGAAGGTCGGCGACGACGGCAGGATCGCGGTGACGCTGACGACGCCGGGCGACACCGACTCCGACAACAACGCCGCGCCACTGAGCGTCGAGACCACCGGCGGCAGTGGCGGCGGTGACGGCGGTGACGGCGGTGACGGCGACACCCTGCCGGTCACCGGCTCCAGTACCGCCACCATCGCCGGCACCGGCGCGGCCGTACTGCTGCTCGGCGGCGTGCTGTTCCTGGTGGGCCGCCGGCGCTACCGCTCCCGGCACAGCGTGCGCTAGGGCACGTGTCGAAGGTCCCGGTCGAGCGGGTCCCGCGCAGCCGGCCAGTGGGACTTCGAGACACGCCCTCAGGGCGCACATGACGGGGGATCCACCACGGGGAGGTTCCGAACACCGGGGCGGCCACGCCGAACTGGCGCGGCCGTCCCGGTGTTCCCGGGTCAGGGGTTGAAGTGCCGGTCCCGGCCCATGGCGCGGAACGCGGCCAACGCCTTGCGGTCGTTGCTGATCGAGTAGTTGCCCACGTCCTTGTGCGGATCGGACTCGTAGTAGCAGGCGGCCTTGATCTGCGGGTGCGCCTTGATGAACCGGGTCGCCGCCCGCAGCCAGGTGCCGCGGAGCGTGGAGCCGTACACCGACGGGACACCGTACTCGCCGATTATGATCGGCTTCGGGTGCTGGCGGGCCCAGGCCAGGAACGGCGTCACCGTCTCCTGGAAGCTGCGGCGCATGTTCCGGTGCGGGTACGCGTCCGCGCACAACCAGTCGACCTGTGCGTCGCCGGGGTAGAACGGCAGCGCGCGCCGGCCCTCCTCCTTCGAGAAGCCGTCCGCCGAGGGACACCACACCCACGACGCGTTGCTCACGTGCTGCCGGTCGAAGATCCCGTGCAGGTGCTTCCACGCGCTGACGAACGCCGCCGCCGAATGCACCTGGGAACGCAGGTTCGGTCGGTCCATCTCCCAGCGCCACTCCAGCAGGATGGGCCGTTTCATGGCCTTGATCTGCTTCGCGCTCCGGGCGATCATCGCGTCGTACCGGCCCGCGGTGACCCGCCGCGGATCCGTACCGGCCCAGCTGTAGAGCAGGGTCGCGCCGGTGCGCAGCAGGTCCCGGTCGCCGCCGGTGCCGAACGAGTCACCCCAGTTGCGGTAGGTGTGCACCACGTCCAGCTTCCGGCCGATGGTGCGTTCGAACCGGGCCACCGCGCGGAGCCGACTGGCGTGATCGGCCGGCTTCGGCCCCACGTACGCGCCGAACAGGGTGCCCTTCGCGGGCGGCTTCACCGGCCCACCGCGCAGTGTGCTGGCGAGTTCCACCCGCTCCGCGGCCCCCCGGCCCGGTGACAGGTGCGGTGCGGTACTGCGGGCGGTCCCGCAGGCCGCGATGAACAGCATGATCATGACGAGCAGCGTGGCGATCAGCAGCGCGCCGGTGGCCAACCCGGCGGCGCGACGCAGCCTCATGGCCCGACCGCCGAGCGGTCGCGGCGGGCGACGTACAGCACGTTGGTGGCCAACGAGGGCAGCCGGTCGGCCAGCCCGTCGTCGAGGAACCGGGCGACGTGCCGCAGTACCGGGGTCCGGTACCAGCCCTGGCCGGTCAGCGCGAAGCCACGCCGGGCCACGAGCTCGAAGCCGTACTCGTGGAGCAGGGTGCGGACCTCGGCGTCGGACAGTTCGGCGAACCACGGGTTGTCCCGGCGCCGCCAGCGGTTCAGGTGCCGCAGCGACCGGCGTGGCCCGTGGTTCTCCAGTACCAGCAGCCCCGAGTCCGCGGTCGGCAGGGCGGCGGCGGCGAACGCGAGGGCCCGTCGCCGTACCGGCGGGGTGGCATTGAGCAGCAGCCGGAACACGGTGACCAGCGTCGGTCCCTCGGACGCGACGGGCTGCGGTGTCGGCCCGTCGGCCGGTACGACGTGCAGTGCCGCCCGGGTACCGAGGCCACGTGCGGCCTCCAGCATCGCTGGCGCCACGTCGTATCCGTGCGCGTCGGCGACCTGGCCGGTGAGCATCCGCAGGGCCCGGCCGGTACCGCAGGCGAAGTCGTGCTGCACCGGCGGTGTGCTGAACGAGGTGGTCACGAGGTCACGCATGTACGCGAGCTGCCGGGCGCTCACGTCCGACGAGTAGCTGCCCGACGCGTAGACCACGTTCTGGTACTTGTCGACGGCACTGGCGTCCTGGAATATCTGCGGGTAGTCGCTGCGCATCGTGGTTGGGGCTCCTTTCAGGATTGGATGCCGGGCCGGCGCAACAGCCGGGCCAACCCGAGCCGGTTGCGGAACAGGAAGCAGGTGCCGAGGTACAGGGGGCAGGCGAGACCGAGGGCCACGACCAGGCCGACCGGCCCGGCGCCGAACAGCAGCCGGGCGGCCCCGGCGGGAACGCCCACGGTCAGGACGGACAGCAGCACGGCCCACAGGGTCGCCGGGCCGAACGGGTGGACGCGGAGCACGACGGCGATCTGCGCCAGCGGCATCAGGTTCTTGACCAGCAGCGCGATCGCCCAGCCGGCGGCGGCGCCGATGATCCCCCAGCGGGGGATCAGGACCAGGTCGAGCACCAGGTTCGTGCCGAACGCGACCGCCACGTTGGCCAGGTTCCAGGTGGTGCGGCCGCCCATGGTGAGGACCATGTCGACCATTCCGCAGCCACCGGCGACGAGCATCGCCACGCACAGCAGCCCAACCACGAGGCTGGTCGAGCCGACCGCGTAGCCGGAGCCGAAGACGGTCAGGTACAGCGGCGCGAAGATGCCCGTCAGCAGGAACAGCGGCCAGGTGAGCAGCACCGTCCAGGCGGTCGAGCCCTGGTACAGCCCGCGGACCGCGTCGGTCTGCTCCCGGGCCAGCAGCTCGGCCAGGCGTGGCTGCACGGCCCGCCCGATCGCCTGGCTGCCGAGCTGGCCGACCACGATGAACCGGGTCGCCACCGTGTACAGCGCCGCCGCCGGGAAGCCGAGCATGCCGGCGACCAGCAGCACGTCGAGGCGTTGCAGGGCGAGCTGGCCCACGCTGGACACGGCGCGCGGCGCGGTGAAGTACCAGAACTGCCGGCCCAGCCGCTCAGGTGCCACACCGGCGATCGGCGCGCCGGCATCGGCCTCCGGCAGCAGCTGCGGCTGCCGGCGGTCCACCACGGCCAGCCACCAACCGGCGAGTACGACGCTCGCCAGGTACGGCGCCGTCCAGGCCACCGTGTACGCGGTGGTGCGGCCGGCCAGCCAGACCGCCCCGAGCAGCAGCACGGTCTGCAACGCCGGCCGGATGAACTTCTCCACCGCCGCCGTCGGCCCCATCCGCCGATACCCGCGGGTGGCGGACAGCAGCGCGTCGGACAGCGCCGCCGCGGGCAGGAACACCGCCAGTACCCGCAGTTGGTGGATGTACCCGTCGGCGTGCGGGGCGTCGCCGTCATGGTCGGTCAGCGCCGACAGCTGCGCGAACCACGGCGCCGCCGTGAACAGCAGTACCGCGGCGACCACCGCGGCCACCAGTACCGGCCCCAGACCCACCCGCAGACACCGGTGCAGCAGGTCGGACCGGCGCACCGCGCGCAGCCGGGCCAGCCAGTACACCAGGCCGGTGTCGGTGCCGAGCTTGGCCAGCATCTGCGCCAGCAGGAACGCCGAGGTGGCGGCGAAGAACACGCCGGCCATCGCGTGCCCGAGCCCCCGGGCGACCACCGTGGTGATCAGCAGGCCGGCCAGCCCGGAGAAGCCGGCGGCGGCCAGGTTGAGCACGCCGCCGCGGGCGGCGGCGCCCAGCCCCGAGACGTCGGTCCTCGTGGCGGTCGGCAGCACGGTGGCCACGTCACTGCTCCATGAACGTCGGCCGGTGGCCGAGCCAGTCGGCCAGCCGCGCGTTGTACGGCGCGAAGTGCTCGGTCAGCCCGGCGCGTACCGCGTCCGGCAGCGGTGCGCGTCGGCGCGCGTTGTGCCGTTCGAACGGCGGGTAGCCGAGGTTCGGCAGGTCCAGGAAGGCCAGCACACCGTCGTACACCGGTTCCGGGTCGGTGAAGAACCGCTCGGACTCCACCACGTGGATCCGCTGCCGGCCGAACGCGTCCGCCAACCTGACCAGGTGGTCGACGTACTGGCCGCGCTCGGTGTAGGCGTGGTGCTGGTGCGCGTGGCTGTGGTGGTCGGGGTCGGTGCGCAGCAGGTAATCCTCGCCGGCGAGCCGGTCCTCCTCCAGCGCCAGCGCCGTCGCGAAGTCCCGTTCGGTCTCGAACCCGCGGGCCACCTCGTGCGCGTGCTGTGAGTACGCCCGCTCGACCGGGTCGCGGATCAGGACGATCAGCCGGACGTCCGGCAGTTCGGCGGCGATCCGTTCGGCGGCCAGCGGGTGGTACATGTAGTACGGGCTGGACTCGAAGGTCTGCGCGCGCAGCCCGGTGCGCGCGGCGACCCGGCGCGCCGTGCTGTGCAGCGGGAAGTGGCCGCGGTACCACGCCGGCCCGCGCTGGTAGTCCACGTCGAAGTAGTGCACGCCTTTGTGCAGTACGGCCTTGAGGACCGCGGGGTGCGCGGCCAGCGCCCGGTACAGGGAGGTCGTGCCGCACCGCTGACCGCCGGCGATCAGGAACGACGGCAGCATCCGGTGCCCCGCGGACAGCCGGCCCACCGTGACGGAGCCCGCGTGCACCAGGCGCTTCACCGGTTCGGGCAGCGCGGACCGGACCGGGTTCGGACTGTTCGCCATCGGGGTCACCCGTTCTCCGTCGGCGTCGCGGTCGCGCGGTCCGCGGTGGCCGCGAGCCGGCTGACGGCCGCGACGAGTTCCGGCAGCAGCCAGGTGCCGAGCACGCCGAGCCGGGCGCCGGCCTCGGCCTGCCGGTCGGTCAGGTACCGGGTGGCCAGCTCCACCAGGTACAGCAGGGCGGTGGGGCGGGCCGCGCCGGCCGGCACACCGAACGCGGCGAGCAGCGGCGTCGCGCTGTTCAGGCAGCCGGCGACGGCGCTGCGCGGGTCCTGCCCGTCACGTACGATGCTGCTCTGCAGCAGGTGGTGCAGCGGGTCGAAGCCCAGCGGTACGCCGACGGTGAACCGCTCCCAGTCCCAGACCAGCAGCGCGTCGGTGACCGCGGCC
>JBAUUM010000081.1:0-2486 GCA_049582705.1 Actinocatenispora sp. | reverse complement strand
GGGCGTACTCCACCTCCTCGCGCAGCGCGGCCGCCTCGGCCGCGGCACGGGCGCTGCCGTCGTCGCCGAGCAGCTCGGCCGCCTCGTCCAGCAGCGGTACGTCGGCGGGCGCCCAGCCCCGGCCCGGTGCCCGGCGCAGCAGCTGACGCTCCCGGTCGGACAGGTGCGGCGCGGCGGTCGCGATCCGCTCGTCCGACGAGTACAGGCCGGCGAGCAGCCGTTGCGGGGTCAGCGTCGGCCACAGCGAGTCGATCGCGTCCTGTACCGCGGCGTCCCCGGCCAGCTCCCGGCGGATCTCGGCCACGTCCTTCTCGTCCAGCAGCAGCGCACCCTCGCCGGGGGCGTCGTCCTCGCCGAGTGCCTGGTCGGCGTACGGGTCGGCGCCGAGTCGCTGCGCGACCTGCCAGGCCAGCTCGTCGACGATCTCGGCGGCGAACACGGGGCGGGCCAGGTTGTGCGGTTGCTTCGTGCGGCGCGCCCGGTCCCGGGCCCGCTCGCAGGTCTCGGGGTCCAGCGTGAGCGTGTCGTGCTGGAAACCGAACCCGTGGTGGGCGTCGGTGATGACGATCTCGACCGGCTCGTCGGGCACCCGCTGCCGGTCCCGTACCGCGGCGGCGAGCACCTCGACCATGTCCTCGCCACCCTTGAGGTGCGCGGCCTCGACCGGCTCGTCCCGGCGGGCGGAGATCCCCGGGTACAGCTCGCCGAGCGTGCGGGGCAGTACGCCCGTCTCGGCCAGCGCGGGCAGCACGTGCGAGATGTAGCGCAGGAACGCCGCGTTCGGGCCGACGATCAGCACGCCCTGCCGGGACAGCTGGTCGCGGTGCGTGTAGAGCAGGTACGCGGCGCGGTGCAGGGCGACCGCGGTCTTGCCGGTGCCCGGGCCGCCCTGCACGACGAGGACGCCGCCGAGCGCGGAGCGGATGACCCGGTCCTGCTCGACCTGGATGGTGTCCACGATGTCGCGCATCCGGCCGGTGCGGCCGCGGGTCAGCGCGGCGAGCAGGGTCGCCTCCCCGGTGAGCCCCTCGTGCCCGCCGGCGTCGTGCTGCGCGGAGTCGAGGTCGAGTATCTCGTCGTCGAGGCTGACCACGGTGCGGCCCCGGGTGCCGATGTGCCGGCGCCGGCGCACCCCGTCCGGTGAGGCGGCGGTGGCCAGGTAGAACGGCCGGGCGGCCGGGGCTCGCCAGTCGACCAGCAGCGGCTCGTAGTCCGATCCGGGGTCGAAGATGCCGATCCGGCCGATGTAGCGCCGCTCGTCGCCGTCGGTGTCGGTGTGCCCGTTGGTGTCGGTGTGCCCGCGGGTGTCGGCGGCGCTGCCGGTGTCGAGGTCGATCCGGCCGAAGCACAGCCCCTGCTCCACCGCGCCGAGCTGGCTGACCTGCTGGCCGTACCGGTTGGTGGCGCTGTCCCGTTCGGACCGGGCGCCGGGTGTCCCGCCGTTGTCGCGCAGCAGGGCGGCGTGCCGTTCCGTCGCGTTCTGCCGCATCGAGTCGAGTTCCTCGTAGAGCATGGACACGTACCGCTGCTCGCGCTCGATCTCGGTACGCGCCGGCTCGTCCTGGCTGTTCCGGGTCGGCCCCCGTCGGCTGTGCTCGGTGTCGGTCCGCTGCTCGGTGTCGGTCCACTGGGTGTCCGGTGCGCCGGCTGGGTGTGGCAAGGCCTCTCGCCTTCACTGGAAGGGGATCACGGTGCTGCTGCCGAACTGGGCTGCGAGGGACAAAGCTAGCGCGGGTTCCCGCGGGCGACCAGAAATCCAGCTCACCCCCTGAGCAGGCAGTCTGCCCCGGCCGGGGGAGCGGCTCCGCCCGGTACGGGGAATCCGGCACCGACATCCGTGACGGCCAGGAGGAGAGGACGACCGATGGGTACGAAGATCTTCGTCAACCTTCCGGTGCGGGACCTGGACACCTCGATCGAGTTCTTCACCGCGCTGGGTTTCTCGTTCAACCCGCAGTTCACCGACGAGACGGCGGGATGCCTGGTGATCAGCGAGGACATCTACGCCATGCTGCTCACCGAGCCGTTCTTCCGGACCTTCACGCAGAAGGACGTCGTGGACGCCACGAAGGCCACCGAGGCGATCCTGGCGCTCGGTGTGGAGAGCCGGGAGCGGGTCGACGCCCTGGTCGACAGGGCCCTCGCCACCGGCGGTTCGCCGGCCAACGACACGATGGACCAGGGCTTCATGTACGGACGCAGCTTCCAGGACCCGGACGGGCACCTGTGGGAGGTCCTGTACATGGACCCGAGCACGGTACGGCGCTGACCGTCCCGCGCGCCACGCGGCGACGCAGACGGTCCTGCCGGCCCCGTGCTGCCGGTCGCGGCTGACGGTCCCGCGCGGCTCGCGTCACGCTGATCGTGCCGTGTGCGCGGGCCGGCGCGGCGCGAGCCCGGGCGGTCGGCGGCCCGGTTCAGCCCGCGGAGGTGGACAGCGCGCGTTGGAAGACCTCATCGCGGACCTGGTCGAGGGCGATGCGGAC
>JBAUUM010000080.1:0-1808 GCA_049582705.1 Actinocatenispora sp. | reverse complement strand
GGTCCGGGCGCCAGGTTGGCGCCGTCCCGCAACGCCCGCGCGGCCCTGCCCGGCAACCCGACCGGCACGACCGGCCGGTTCCGCCCGACGGCCCGCAGGTAGCCACGGATCAGGTGCGCCATGCCGTACACCCGGGGCCCGCCCATCTCCGCGACCAGCCCGGCGGGCCGGCCCAGCGCCAGCTCGGTGAGCCGGGCCGCCACGTCGTCGGCGTCGACGGGCTGGACCCGGAACCCAGCCGGGACCGGAACGATCGGCAGCCTCGCCATCTGCTCCGCCGCCATCAGGACCAGGTCGTGGAACTGGGTGGCGCGCAGCGTCGTGTACGGCAGACCCGAGCCGGCCACCACGCGTTCGCCGTCCAGCTTGGACCCGAAGTAGCCGAACATGGTCCGGTCCGCGCGGCCGACCTGCGGTACCCGGTCGGCACCGACGACGGAGATGTACACCAGGTGCGTCGACCGCGCCAGGGCACCTATCAGGGTGCGGGTCTTCTCGCCGTCACCCAGCTGGCTCCCGGCGCAGTGCACGACGGTCGTGAGCCCGGCCGCCGCGGCCTCGACGCCCTCGCCGGTCTCCAGGTCTCCGGTCACGTACTCGATCCCGCCGCCCGTGGCGTGGTGGTGCCGGCTGAGTACCCGGACGTCCCGACCGGCGTCCCGCAACCGGGCCACCACCAGCCGCCCGAGCGTGCCGGTACCGCCGGTGACCAGTACGGGCGCGGTCACCACTCGTCCTCGCGTTTCGTCCCTCGCCGCATCGCTGCTCCCCTCCCGGGCCCGGTGTCCGGGGTGCCGCCGCGCGGCCCGCCGGTGTCGGCCTCTCTCCCTCCATGACACACCCCGGGCGTGGACTGTGACGGGTGGACGGCCCGATGAGTCGATCCGACCTCGGGTCGCCGTTCGTGGCGACCTGGCACGGCATCACCGTGCCGTGGCAGGAGAGCGGGCGATCGGTACAGTCCGGCCACGCTACGACGGGGCGTACGCCTACGTCCGCGCGGTCACGTATCGAGACCCGAGTCACTGTGAAAATTAGTTTTCAAATTAGATGTCGATCCTTAGGCTGGGCACGGTCGAACGACCTCCGGCCGGACCGCGAACGCCTGCGTGACAGAGCGGCTGGAGGGTTCTCTTTACCCTGCCCTGAAAGGACCTGCCGTGAAGTTCCGCATCGGACGCGCCGTCTCGGGCGCGATGGCGCTGGCCGCCGCCGCCATCCTGACCACCGCCGGCGCCGCCTCCGCAGCCGAGCCGCCCGGCGGCATCGTCTGGGACCACACGTGGTCCACGACAGGCGTGACCGTCTACGTCGAGGAACACGGCGACATCATCTCCGTGTGCGACACGTCGGCGAACGGGGACGCGGCCTACGTCGAGGTCTATGCCAACTACGCCTGGCCCTACACCTACCTGATGACCGCCACGGGAGGCTCCGGTACCTGCACGACGCACCGGGCCAGCGATGGCGGCAAGTACAACCTGGATGAGGGCGTGGACGTCGACGTGCGAGGCGACGGCGGCGAATACGGCCGCCGGGACACCTTCGTCAACGACCACTGACCGGTCGGTTCCCGTGGTCCCGCGGTAGAAAGCCGATGCCCAGTGGGGGCGGTGAGGCGCCGCGGCGCCTTTCCGCCCCTACGGCACATCACCGGGTCGGCCGGTCCGGGCCGCGCCCGGGCAGCGGTGTTCGGCCTGGCCCGAAAGAGCTCGGAGCCTCGACGCCATCCCGGGAGACTCGACACATGCCGCCGTGATCGCACGGCCGGAGCGAACCCGAGGAAGGAAGGTACGCATGAGGCTGAG
>JBAUUM010000079.1:0-9065 GCA_049582705.1 Actinocatenispora sp. | reverse complement strand
GCTCGGGGCCGTGGGCGCGGCCCCGGCGTCCGCCATCCGCCGGGCGATGGCCCGCCGGATGGTCGTCGCGCTGGCCGCTCGGCATCCCAGCGCGACCTGGCGGCCCAGGATCCGGGCCTCGCCGCGGTAGAGCCGGATCCCTCGACGCAGCAGCGTGCCCGGTGGCTTCCGGTGCTCGGCGAGGTCACGGAAGAGCCGGCGGGCGAACGTGACGGACCGGGGCCGGCGCAGCGCGTACGCCTCCGCCAGTACGCCACGCTCCCGGCAGGTCGCCACGATCTCCGCGGCGAAGATCCCCTCGGCGACGAACAGCGGCGCCGGGCCGAGGGTCAGCCGTTCGTACCCGGTGCACCGGTCCACGCTGATGTCGTAGTGCGGCACCTCGACCGTGCCGGTACGGGCCAGCAGCTCGATCGCCGCCACCGCGGCGGTGGCGTCCCAGCTGGCGGGCGACTCCCAGTCGACCATCGTCGGCTCGGGCGCCAGGTAGCGGGCCGCCCGGTGCCCGTCCTTCGTGGCGGCCACGTCCACCGCGTCACCGACGAGCGGCAGTCGCGGGTCGTCGCCGTTGAGATAGAAGTCGTCGAGGGGGAGGACCGGCAGCCCGGTGTGCCGGGCCACATAGGACTTGCCCGACCCGGAGGGGCCGGCCAGCAGTACCACCCGCGCGATGTCGCCGCCGCGCATCATTGCCTCCACCCGCCCGTCGCCGATCCGGCCGGTTGCAGGGTACCGGGACGCGGCGGACCCGGACATGCCACGGCCCCCGGGGCGGGTGCGCCCGGGGGCCGTGCGGAGGTCACCGACCGGTGGTGCCGATCCGGTACCGGACGGGTCAGTTCGACAGGTGCCACTCGTTGTTCTTGACGACCAGGATCGCCAGAGCCTCGGGCTGCAGCCCGGAGTGCTGGTCGGCACTGTTCTGGATGCGTCCGGACAGGCCGTCGATCCCCATCTTCTCCAGCGCGTCCCGCAGCTGCTTGTGGTCCGTGCCCTTGGTCTCGTCGATCGCCTTGGCGATCATCTTCAACGAGTCGCCCGCGAACGAGGCGAAGCCCGAGTAGGTGCCGTACTTCGACGAGTAGTCCTTGAACCACTGCTTCTGCTCGGTCACCTGCGGAGTGGTGGAGGTGACGTCGTTGATCGCGAGCACCTGCGGGAACACCATGTGGGTGCCCTCCGCGGCGGCCTGCGCGCCCTTCACGAACAGCTCGGCACCGGCGCCGGCGTCCATGTAGACGCCGCCCTTGTAGTCGGTGTCCTTGATGTCCTTGGCGATGATCCCGGCGGCCGGCATCACCGACCAGACCACGATGGCGTCCGGCTGCGCGTCCACGATCTTGTGGACCTGGACGCTCATGTTCGTGTCGGTCTCACCGAACTGCTGGTGACTGACGACGCTGATGCCCTCCTTCTTCGCCTGCTCCGTGACGGACTTGTTGCCGTCCTGGCCGTAGACGTTGTCCACGTTGAGCAGGCCGATCTTCTTGACGCCCTGCTTCTTCAGCGAGGCGACCAGTACCGCCGCGTCCTGCGCGGGGTTCGGCGAGATCTTGAAGGTGTAGCGGTGCGCGGACGCCGGCTCGGTGATGGCGCTCGCCGAGGCGAGCGAGATCATCGGGACCTTCGCCTTCTCGATCACCGGGGTCACCGGCACGGTGCAGGCCGAGCAGCCACCGGAGACCACCGCGGTGACGTGCTCGTTGTTGATGAAGTCGTTGATGTTGGTGATGTTCTGGTCGGGCTTGGTCTGGTTGTCCTTGATGATCAGCTTGATCTTCCGGCCACCCAGCAGGCCCTTCTTGTTGATGTCCGCGACCTCCAGCTTGAGCGCCTTCTGGTAGGTCGTGCCGATGCTCGCGGTGGGCCCGGACAGCTCGAGGCTGGCGCCGATCTTGATGTCGCCGCTGTCCTTGCCGTCCGACTCGTCCGCTGCGCAACCGCTCGCACCGACGGCGACCGCCGCCAGGGCCGCGCAGGTGAGAGCCGCCGCGATACGACGTTGGTGCCTCAACGTGTTCCTCCTCAGGAATGTGCTCTCGGGTGGGACGCAGCGAAGTACGCAGATCCCGGATGTGTCACTGCCTCGTCACCGAGTTGCGGTTGGTGGTCGCCCCCGTACCGCCCGAGCCAGCCGCCCGGCCAGTCCTATCAGACCGCCCCCAACGCCGTGCGGCAGGAACAACAGGATGACGATGAGCGCCAGGCCGTAGACCACAATCTCGTAGTTGCCGGTCGCGTGCGGAAGCAGTCGCGGCAGCAAATCCTGGGATGACTGCGAGATTGTGATGATGACGAACGCGCCGAGTGGCGCTCCCCACACGGTGCGGAGTCCACCGATGGTGGCGATGATGAGCAGCTGGATCGAGTTCAGGATCCCGGCCTGGCCGGCGTCCATGTAGGACGTCCAGTGTGCGTACAGGCTGCCGGACAGCGCGGCGAGCGCGGCGGCGAGCGCGAAGGCGTTGCGACGCAGGCTGGCGATGGACACGCCCGAGGCGGCCGTGGCGACCGGACTGTCACCGAGCGCGGTCAGCGCCTTGCCGATCGGTGACCGCAGCAGGCCGTCCACCACGATCACCGCGACCAGCAGGACCATCGCCACCAGGTAGTACATCGGCAGGTCGCCGCTGATCTCGAAGCCGAACGGGGCCATCGTCGGGATCCCGGGCAGCCCGTTGGCCGCCCCGGTGATCGGCAGCTGCCCGGCCAGGTAGTTGACGACCAGCCCGAACGACAGCGTGGCCAGCGCCAGGTACTGCCCCTGCGCGCGGAAGATGAACAACCCCACCAGGTACGCCACACCCGCCGCCAGCACCATGCCGAGCACCAGCGCGAGCAGCGCGTTCACCTGCCAGCGCAGCGTCAGTACGGCGGAGGTGTACCCGCCGACGGCGAAGAACGCCGCCTGGCCGAGCGAGATCTGCCCGGCGTGACCGGTCAGCGGCACCAGGCCCAGCGCGGCGATGGCCTGCAGGCCCATCAGCACGGCGACGGACATGGTGAAGAACGGCACCCGGGTGAACACCGCCGGCACCAGCAGCAGGATCGCCAGTAGCACCGCGTAGCCGGGCCACCGGCTGGCCAGCACCGCGCGCAGCGGACCTCCGGCGGGCCGGCCGCTCCGGCGGGTCGCGTCGGCCGGGGACGTGGCCGGCTCGGTCCTCGTCGCCGGCCCCGCCGGGCCGGACCGCGTGCCGCCGCTCATACCCGCGCCACCGACGCGCGACGCAGCAGGCCCGTCGGCCGGGCCAGCAGCACCACCAGCAGCAGACCGAACGTCAGGGTGCCCTTGTACTCGCTGGACAGGTACCCGGTCGCGTACGCCTCGACGAGACCGACCAGCAGGCCGCCGAACACCGCGCCGACCGGTGAGGCCAGCCCGCCGATCACCGCCGCGGTGAACCCCTTCAGCCCGAACGGGATGCCGACGGTGGCGTCCGGTGGTTGCAGCGGCGCCAGCACGATGCCGCCGAGCGCGCCGAGCGCCGCGGCGAGCGTGAACGCCAGCAGGCTCATCCGCGTCGGCGAGACGCCCATCAGTCGGGCCGCGTCCGCGTCCATCGCGGTCGCGCGCATCGCCGTACCGGGCAGCGTCCTGGTCAGGAACAGCCACATCAGTACGACGGCGAGCAGGGTGGCCAGGCCGCACCACGCGTACTGCCGGGGCACGTGCGTGCCGAGCACGGTGAGCGGGCCGCCGGCGGTGAACGAGTCGGCGAAGTGCGAGTCGGCGCCGAAGGCCAGCAGCGCGGTGCCCTCCAGCGTGATCGACGCGCCGATGGTGAGGATGACCAGGCGTTCCTTGGTGGCCCGCCGGGCCGGCCGGATCACCAGCAGGTTCAGCAGGGCGCCGACGGCGGTGGTGGCCAGCAGCGCGATCAGCGCGGCCGCGTACGCGGGCAGCCCCGCCTCGGACAGCACCGCGAACGACAGGCCACCGATCATGACGAAGTCGCCCTGGGCGAAGTTGATCACGCCGGTGACCTGGTACACCAGGGCGACGCCGAGACCGACCAGGGCGTACGTCGTGCCGGTGCCCAGCCCGGTGAGGGTGAAGTCGAGCAGTTGGGACATGGTTCCCTACGGTCTCTGCGGACGGGTCAGCTCACTGCACCGGCTGGCCGAGGTACGCCTGGTGCACCCGCGGGTCGTCGCGCAGCTGCGCGACGGTGCCGTCGGTGACCAGCGAGCCTCGGTCCAGCAGGTAGCCGCGTTGCGCGACGTGGAACGCGACGGTCGCGTTCTGTTCGACGAGGGCCAGGGTGGTGTCCCGGCCGGCCAGTTCGACCAGGGCGTCCGCCACCTCACGGACGGCCAGCGGGGCGAGCCCGAGCGAGGGCTCGTCCAGCAGCAGCAGGCGTGGCCGGCTCATCATCGCCCGGCCGATCGCGAGCATCTGCTGCTCGCCGCCGGACAGCGTGCCGCCGGCCTGCCGGCGCCGGTCCCGCAGCCGCGGGAACAGCTGGTACACCTCGGCCAGTCCCTCGGCGGTGGCCGCCCTCGACCGGGCGCGCGAGTAGCCGCCGAGCCGGAGGTTCTCCTCGACGGTCAGCCCGGCGAAGACCCGTCGGCCCTCCGGCACCAGGGCGAGGCCGGCGCGGGTCCGCCGCTCCGCCGACCACCGGGTGATGTCCTGGCCGGCGAACTCGATCCGGCCGCGCCACGCCCGACCCAGGCCGGCGATGGTGCGCAGCAGGGTCGTCTTGCCCGCGCCGTTGGAGCCGATCAGGGTGACCGCCTCGCCCTGGTCGACGTGCAGGCTGACCCCGTGCAGCGCCTCGATCCGGTCGTACCCCGCTGCCAGGTCGGTGACCCGCAGCAGGGCGTCGGTGGCGCCCCCGGTGCTGTCCGTGCTCATGACTCCCATTCCTCGCCGAGGTAGGCGGCGCGTACCTCCGGGTTGGCGGCGACCTCGGCGGGCGTGCCGTCGGCCAGCAGCCGGCCGTGGTCGAGCACCAGTACCCGACCGGAGACGGCGAGCACGCTGGTCACGTCGTGCTCGACGAGCAGGACGGTGACCCCCTCCGCCGCCACGGCGGTGAACAGCTGGGCGAGATCCGTGCTCTCCGAGCGGGACAGCCCGGCGAGCGGTTCGTCGAGCAGTACCAGGGCCGGGTCGCCGGCGAGCGCCCGGGCGATCTCCACCCGGCGCTGCAGACCGTACGGGAGGGTGCCGGCGGGCAGGTCGGCGTGTTCGGCGATGCCCACTCGTTCGAGCAGGTGCCGGGCGTGTTGGTACTCCTGGCCGATCCGGCGCCGCGCGTGCGGTAGCCGGACCATGTCGGCGAGCGCCGTGCCCCAGCCCCGGGCCAGCCGCGGCAGCAGCACGTTGTCCAGCACGGAGAGCGAGCCGAACACCTGGAGGTTCTGGAAGGTACGGCTGATGCCGAGGCGCGCGATGCGGTCGGGCCCGAGGCGGGTCAGTTCGTGGCCACCGAGCCGGATCCGGCCGGTGGTGAGCCGGACGGCGCCGGACAGCACGTTGAGCAGGGTGGTCTTGCCCGCACCGTTGGGCCCGATGAGGCCGATCACACCGCCGTTGTCGTGGCTGAAGGACAGGTCCGCGATGGCCGAGACGCCGCCGTAGCGAACGGTGGCGGTGTCCACGTCAAGCACTGCGGTCATCGGGCCGGGGCCCGGTGCAGATGTGACATCATTCCCTTACCATCGTTGCTTGTCGGGTCGGATCCTCGATCCGGCCGCCTGTCGATCCGACCGCTTTCGCCGTCGGGTCCTGGCCAGAGGCTGTCGCGCCGAGGCGATGACTCGGTGCGGCCGTGGCCCGCACCGAGCGATGATTCAGTGCGGCGATATCTTCCTGGCTTCGGCTCGATCCCGTCAAGGTGACCGGGGACGCCGGGTGGCGGGTCGGTCCGGCGGTAGTCCGAGAGATGGGCACGCTGATCACTTCGGAATGCGGTACCCGAATGACTTTTCCAACACAGCAGGTAGTCGACCTACCACGTTCCGATTTTCCGGACGTGAATCGGCCCGCCACGTGTGCGGCATACCACTTGACTGACGGTGCCCGGGGTTTCTCTTTCTCATCGGGCGTGGTGGAATCTCGGGGGTTCGGTGTGGGACCTCAGCCCGGAAACCGGCACGCAGTCCTGGAAGGCGGCAAGCAGTGAGCAAGCGGACCGTGGCGACCCCTGCAGGGCGCCCGCGTCGACGGAGTGTGCCGCGGCTGAGCGACGTCCGCATCCAATCCAAACTCGGTCTCATCCTGCTGGTGCCGATCCTCGCGGTCGTGGCACTGGCGGGTGTCGAGCTGGCCACCCAGGGTCAGACGCTGGTGGACGCCCGCCAGGTCAACTCGTCGATCCGGCTCAGCAACAAGGCTGGCACGCTCATCCAGGCCCTGCAGGACGAGCGCCTCGGCGCCGCG
Organism: Actinocatenispora sp.; assembly: GCA_049582705.1. GTDB lineage: Bacteria > Actinomycetota > Actinomycetes > Mycobacteriales > Micromonosporaceae > Actinocatenispora. The sequence goes on along the minus strand of JBAUUM010000079.1, from coordinate 2,674 downwards.
CAGGTGCTGATGGCGCAGCAGTCCGACCGCGGTGGACTGGACGACACCTTCCGGCAGCAGAGCGCCCACACGGACCGCACGCTCGACCAGTACCGGTCCCAGCGCGACACCCTGAAGAACCCGCCGTCAGACCTGGCCGGCAACCTCAAGGTGATCGACAACCAGCTGACCTCGTTGAGCAAGGACGTCCGGCTGGAGGTCCTGTCGCCCGAGGACTCGGACGCCACCGTGGCCTCGGTGACGTTCCGCTATCAGGTGCTCATCTCAGAGTTGCTTGATTTGCGGCAGTCGGTCGTCAAGCTCACCAACGACCGCGTGCTGTCCGACGAGCTGTCCGCGAACGCCGCGCTGTCCCAGGCCAAGGAGTTCGCCGCGCAGGAGCAACTGGCCCTGCTGCGGGTGATCAACGACGGTCGGGGCTTCGACAACACGAGCTTCGAGAGCTTCCTGGGCACCCTGACCGGCCAGCAGAGCGCGTACGACGCGTTCAACCGCACCGCCACCGACAACCAGCAGGTGCTGCTGCAGAAGGACGTCAGCGGCCCGCACGTGCAGGACTCCACGGCCCTGGAGACCGATGCCCGTACCGGTGGCACCGGTGGCGCGCTGTCGGTCTCGGCGTCGAGCTGGAACCAGGCGATGAAGGAGCGCATCACCGCGATCCACAAGGTCGAGGAGCAGCTCGACGCGACCGCCGCGGCACACGCCCAGGCGCAGGTCGACGACGTGGTCCGCAAGGTCATCATCGAGTCCGCCGCCGGCCTGGTCGTCCTGCTGGTCGCGATCATCCTCGCGCTGCTGGTGGCCCGCGCCATGGCACGGTCGCTGCGGCGACTGCGCGAGGGCGCGCTGCGGGTGGCGTACGAGGGACTGCCGCAGGCGGTGAGCCAGCTGCGGGCCGCCGACGTGGGCGGCGGGCTCAGCGCCGAGGAGATCGCCAGCCAGGTCGGCGACCCGGTGCAGGTGCACGGCCGGGACGAGATCGGGCAGGTGTCCGAGGCGTTCAACGTGGTGCACCGCGAGGCGGTCCGCGTCGCGGCCGAGCAGGCCGTACTGCGCGCCAGCGTCTCCACCATGTTCGTCAACCTGGCCCGACGCAGCCAGCTGCTGGTCGACCGGCTGATCGGCCACCTGGACCGGCTGGAGCAGGGCGAGGAGGACCCGGACCGGCTGGCGCAGCTGTTCCAGCTGGACCACCTGGCCACCCGGATGCGCCGGAACGACGAGAACCTGCTGGTCCTCGCGGGCGCCGACTCCAGCCGGGCGCGCCGGGAGGCGGCACCGCTGGGCGACGTGCTGCGCGCGGCGCAGTCGGAGGTCGAGCAGTACACCCGGATCGAGTTCGGCGTGGTCGACCGGGACGTCGAGGTCGAGGCGACCGCGGTCAACGACGTGGTGCACCTGGTGGCCGAACTGCTGGACAACGCGACCGCGTTCTCCTCGCCGGACACCGCCGTACTGGTGGACGCCCGTCGGGTCGGCGACCGGGCCATCGTGCAGATCGAGGACCGCGGCATCGGCATGGCACCCGAGGTGCTGTCCGAGGTGAACGAGCGCCTCGCCGCGCCACCACTGGTCGACGTCGCGGTGTCCCGGATGATGGGTCTGGTCGTGGTCGGCCGGCTCGCGTCCCGGTTGGGCATCCGGATCGAGCTGCGGGCCGCGCCGGACCGCGGCACGGTGGCCGACGTGATCCTGCCCAGCGAGGTGCTCGTCGCCGTCGACCGCAACAGCCGTCGGGCCGCGTCCGGGCCGGGCGCGCTCGCGCTGGAGACCGAGGAACGGCGGGCGCCGGCACCGGACCCGATACCGGGCATCCCGTACCAGCCGTCCGGTCGGGACAGCCTCGCCGACGCGGCGGGCGCGCGTACCCGTGCCAACGGGTCCGCCCTGCCGCAGCGTGAGGCGGCGCCGCCGCAGGATCCGGAACTCGACCGGCCGCCGGTACGCCGCAGCCTGTTCGACCCGCAGCCGCGTACGACGCCCGAGGAGTCCTCGCCGTACGACCAGCCCGAGGAGGAGGCGCGCCCCGCCGCGTCGTGGTCGACGGACGCTGGCGCCACGCCACGCCGCGACACGCGGCCGTCGGTGGCGGACAGCCTGCGCCCGCGCCGGTCGAGGACCGAGGAACCGTCCGAGGCGTCGACATCCGGCCAGTGGCACCTGCCGCGCGAGGAGCAGCCGTCCGAGGCGTCGACGTCGGGTCAGTGGCACCTGCCGCGCGAGGACGACGGCGCGGCCGCCCGGTCCAGCGGCGCGGAGCAGGCGTCGCCGGTCGGCTCCGGCCTGCCGCGTCGGGCGGTTCCCGAACCGTCGTCGGACTGGCGGGAGTCGGCGAACACCGGGGTGCACGACTCGACGGTCGAGACTCCGCAGGTGGCGGCGTCGGACAGCTGGCCGCGACGGGAGTCGTCGTCGGGCAGTCCCGCTCCGCGTCGTACGCCTGCCCGGTCGACGGAGGGTGCTGCGGAGCCCGGCCGGCTAGACTCTGCCGGGCCGGGGCAGCCCAGCTCCGGGTCCGGACGGACCGAGATCATCCCGAGGAACGTCGACGACACGATGGAGCTGCCCATCTTCCGCGAGGTCGAGTCGGCCTGGTTCCGTACCAGCCCGTCCCGGCCGCGGACCCCGGCGGCGTCCGGCAAGCCGCCGGCGCCGGCTCCCAACGCGTCCT
>JBAUUM010000078.1:0-3424 GCA_049582705.1 Actinocatenispora sp. | reverse complement strand
AGATCGGTGCCCTGCCACCGGCCGCGAAGGCCGAGGCCGGCAAGCGCGTGAACGCCGCCCGCGTCGCCATCCAGGCGGCGCACGACGCCCGGCACACGGTGCTGGAGGCAGCGGAGCGGCAGCGGGTGCTCGACGAGGAGACCGTCGACGTCACGCTGCCGACCGACCGCCGGCCGAGGGGCGCCCGTCATCCGCTGTCCACGATGATCGAGCGGATCAGCGACCTGTTCATCGGCATGGGCTACGAGGTCGCCGAGGGGCCGGAGGCCGAGTCGACCTGGCTCGCCTTCGACGCGCTGAACATCGGCCCCGACAACCCGGTGCGCGGCATGATGGACACCTTCTACACCGACGTGCCGGAGCTGGTCCTGCGCCCGCACACGTCGCCGGTGCAGGCCCGGGCGATGCTGACCCGCACCCCGCCGATCTACCTGATCTGCCCCGGGCGCACGTACCGCACCGACGAACTGGACGCGACGCACACCCCGGTCTTCCACCAGGTCGAGGGCCTGGTGGTGGACAAGGGCATCACGATGGCCCACCTGAAGGGGACGCTGGACCACTTCGCCCGGGCGTTGTTCGGCGCGGGCGCGAAGACCCGTTGGCGGCCGCACTACTTCCCGTTCACCGAGCCGTCGGCCGAGTTCGACATCTGGTTCCCGGAGCACCGGGACGGTCCCCGCTGGGTCGAGTGGGGCGGCTGCGGCATGGTCAACCCGCGGGTACTGGTCGCGTGCGGCATCGACCCGGAGCGGTACTCCGGGTTCGCGTTCGGCATGGGGATCGACCGCAGTCTGCAGTTCCGCAACGGAGTTGCCGACATGCACGACATCGTGGAAGGCGACGTGCGGTTCAGCCGCGCGTTGGGGATGGAGGTCTGAGTCCGGTGCGCGTTCCCCTGTCATGGCTGCGTGAGCACGTGGATCTGCCGGCCGACCTGCCGGCCGCCGACCTGGAGGCCACCTTCGCCCGGATCGGCTTCGAGGTCGACGAACTGGTCGACCTGGCCGCCACGGTCCGCGGTGACCTCGTGGTCGGCTCGGTGCTCGAGATCGAGGAACTGACCGGCTTCAAGAAGCCGATCCGGCACTGCCGGGTCGACGTCGGCCGGGCCAACGGCACCGGCGAGCCGCAGGAGATCGTCTGCGGCGCCCGCAACTTCGCCGTGGGCGACCTGGTCGTGGTGATCCTGCCCGGTGGCGTACTGCCGGGCGACTTCGCCATCTCGGCCCGTAAGACGTACGGGCGGATGTCGGCGGGCATGATCTGCTCGGCCCGTGAGCTCGGGCTCGGTGAGGACCACGACGGGATCATCGTGCTGCCCGCCGACACCCCGTCCGAGCCCGGCGCCGACGCCCGTCCCATCGTGGGCCTGGACGAGATCGTCGTGGACGTGGACGTCACCCCGGACCGCGGCTACTGCCTGTCGGTACGCGGCCTGGCCCGCGAACTGGGGCAGGCCCTCGGCCTGGCGTTCCGTGACCCGGGCCTGCGCTCGGCGCCCAGCGGCTCCGCCGACGTACCGGCGGGGGAGAAGGGGCCACGCGTGCACGTCGAGGACGTCCGCGGCTGCGACCGGTTCAGCGCGCGGCTGGTGCAGGGCGTCGACCCGAACGCGCCGAGTCCCGAGTGGCTGACGACCCGGCTGGTACATGCCGGGATGCGGCCGATCTCGCTGGCCGTGGACGTCACCAACTACCTGATGCTCGACCTCGGTCAGCCGATGCACGCGTTCGACGCCGACCGGATCACCGGTGACCTGGTGGTCCGTCGTGCCCGCAGCGGCGAGCGGCTCACCACCCTGGACGACGTGGACCACGCCCTGGACGTCGAGGACCTGGTGATCTGTGACGACACCGGCGTCGTCTCGCTGGCCGCGGTGATGGGCGGCGCGACCACGGAGGTGTCGGCGCAGACCAGTTCCGTGCTGTTCGAGGCGGCGCACTGGGACCCGGTCAGCATCAGCCGGACCGCGCGACGGCACCGGCTGCTGTCCGAGGCGTCCAAGCGGTTCGAGCGCAACGTCGACCCGGCGCTGACCCTTGTCGCGCTGGACCGGGCGGTACGGCTGCTCACCGAGTACGGGGGTGGCGCCGAGGCCGAGCGGGTCGTCGACGTCGACCACGTGGTCGCGCCGGCCGCCGTGTCCATGCCCGCCGACCTGCCGGCCCGCACCGCCGGGGTGGCGTACCCGCAGACCCGGTCGATCGAGCTGCTGGAGGCGGTTGGCTGTGCCGTGAAGTCCGCCGAGGGGCAGCTGGTCGTCACGCCGCCGAGTTGGCGGCCGGACCTGCGCGCCCCGGCCGACCTGGTCGAGGAGGTCATCCGGCTCGACGGGTACGACAACGTGCCGAGCGTGCTGCCGGCCGCACCGGCCGGTCGTGGCCTCACCGCCCCGCAGCGCCGTCGTCGTGCCGTCGCCCGCGTGCTCGCCGACGACGGGTACGTGGAGGTGCTCAGCTACCCGTTCGTCAGTCCGGACTCGTTCGACGCGCTCGGTCTGCCCGACGACGACCCGCGCCGGGTCGCGGTACGGCTGGTCAACCCGCTCAGCGAGCGGGAACCGTTGATGCGTACCACCATGCTCACCCCGCTGCTGACGACGCTGCGGCGCAATCTGGGCCGGGGTGCCAGGGACCTGGCGCTGTACGAGATCGGTACCGTGTTCCGGCCGTCCGGCGAGCCGGTGACGGCACCACCGGTCCTGGGCGTGGACCGGCGGCCGACGGACGACGAGCTGGCGGCCGCGCTCGCGGTCGTGCCGCGCCAGCCGTGGCGGGTGGCCGCGGTGCTGACCGGTGACCGTGACCCCGCCGGCTGGTGGGGTCCGGGGCGGGGGGCGGACTGGAGCGACGCGGTGCAGGCCGCCCGCCTGGTCGGGCAGGCCTCGGGCGTCTCGCTGACCGTACGAACCGGGCAGCAGGCGCCGTGGCATCCGGGCCGCTGCGCGGAGCTGCTGGTCACCGGCCCGAACGGGGTACCGCGGGTGGTCGGGCACGCCGGCGAGCTGCATCCGGAGGTGTGTGAGGCGCTGGAGCTGCCCCGTCGCACCTGCGCGATGGAGCTGGAGCTGGACATGCTGCCGGCCGCGGAGGTGCCGATCACGCCGACGATCTCGACGTACCCGCCGGCGCTGATCGACGTGGCGTTGGTGGTCGAGGATTCGGTGCCGGCGGCCGAGGTACGCGCCGCGCTGGCGGCGGGCGCCGGTCAGCTGCTGGAGACGATCGAACTGTTCGACGTGTTCTCCGGTGAGCAGCTCGGTGCCGGCCGACGGTCCCTGGCGTACAAGCTGACGTTCCGGGCCACGGACCGGACGCTGACCGCCGAGGAGGCCGTGGCCGCTCGGGACGCCGCGGTGGACGAGGCGCACCGCAGGGTCGGCGCGACCCTGCGCGGCGCCTGACCGTGTCGTCGGGTGGCG
>JBAUUM010000077.1:0-1583 GCA_049582705.1 Actinocatenispora sp. | reverse complement strand
GTCGCCGGCCGCCCGTGCCGGGCTCCGGGCGCTCGTCGCCGTCCCGCCCGGCGGCGCCGGTCCCCTCGTCTGGCACAGGTCCTCCTATGTTGACGCACGTAGCCTTACGGGTGTACACATAACAGCGACACCTTAAGGCTACACGCGTTGTGTTATCTCTTCAGATCTTGGAGCTTTCCATGGCACCAGTTCCGGCCCCGACGCGCCACCCGCGTTGGACCCTCGCTGTGGTGTGCGTCGCCGTCTTCATGCTGCTGCTCGACGTGACCATCGTCGCGGTCGCGCTGAGCGACATCCAGTCCGACTTCGACGCCGACCTCGGCTCCCTGCAGTGGGTCGTCGACGCGTACACCCTGCCCCTCGCGGGCCTGCTGCTCACCGCCGCCACACTCGGCGACCGGGTCGGCCGCCGCCGGCTCTTCCTGGTCGGCATGACGATCTTCACGCTCGGGTCGTTGGCCTGCGCGCTGGCCTGGTCACCCATCGTCCTCGACCTGACCCGGGCGCTGCAGGGCATCGGCGCCGCGCTCCTGTTCGGCGTCGGCCTGCCGCTGATCGCGGCGGCGTTCCCCGCGGCCAAGGCGCGGGCCGCGGCCATCGGCATCTTCGGCGCGACCCTGGGCGGTGCCACCGCCGTCGGACCGCTGGTCGGCGGCGCGCTCGTGGACGGCCCCGGCTGGCGCTGGATCTTCCTGATCAACGTGCCGATCGGTGCCCTGGCGCTGATCGCCGGCTGGTTCCGGCTGTCCGAGTCCCGGCTCGCGACCGCCCGGTCCGCCGACTGGCCGGGCACCGCGCTGCTCACCGGCGGCCTGCTGACCCTGCTGCTCGCGCTGATCCGCGGCAACCCGGACGGCTGGTACTCCGCCCGCATCGTCGCGTTGTTCGCCGCCTCCGCCGTACTGCTGATCGGGTTCGTCGTCCGGGAACGGTTCGCCGCCCAGCCCATGCTGGACCTCGGCCTGTTCCGGCGCGCGTCGTTCGTCGGCGTCTCGCTCGGTGCCTGGGCCATCTCGGCCAGTCTCGTGGCGGTCACCTCGTACCTCGGCCTGTACCTGGTGAACACGTTGGGATACAGCCCGTTCCAGGCGGGCCTGCGGTTCCTGCCGCTCACGGTGGCCTCGTTCGCCGCGGCGCCTCCCGTGGCCCGGCTGGTCGACCGGGTTCCGCCCCGCTTCATCGTCGGCGGCAGCCTGGCTCTCGCCGCGGTGGGCATGTGGATGGCCGCGCACCTCGACGGGGACTCGAAGTGGACGGCCCTGCTGGGCGGGTTCATCGTCGCCGGGCTCGGCCTGGGGACCGCGAGCGCGTCCATGTCCCAGGCCGCCCTGTCCGTCGTGGACACCGACCGGGCCGGGATGGCGACCGGCACGGTCAACACGATGCGCCAGGTGGGCGTCGCCACCGGGGTGGCCGTCCTCGGTGCGCTGTTCCAGCACCGCGCCGCGGACGCGATGACCGACCGGCTCGCCGGCGCACCCATCGACGCGCGTCAGGTCGGCACGATCGCGGACGCGGTCGGTGACGGCGCGGGAGTACGGGTCGCCGACGGCGCGCCCGCCCAGTTCCATGCGGCCCTCGCC
>JBAUUM010000076.1:0-5490 GCA_049582705.1 Actinocatenispora sp. | reverse complement strand
CGCCCGACGGGCCCGGGGGAGCCGCGCGGGTACGCCGGTCGGCGACCCGACCTGGGGGTGCGGCGCCGATACCTTAGTCTCCTGGGTGCTCGGCAGTCTCCCGGTGCCGGCCCGGCGAAGGGTGGACGGATGGACGATCCTGGGCTGGCCGGGGCGCGCGTCGCGCGCCCCACGCTGCGACAGGTCGCGGCCGAGGCCGGGGTGAGCCTGAAGACCGCCTCCCGGGTGCTCAACGGGCATCCGCACGTCACCGAGGCGACCTCGGAGCGGGTACGCAAGGCGGCGGACCGGCTCGGCTTCCGGCTCAACCGGATCGCGCGGGAACTGCGCACCGGGGCGACGTCCACGTCGGTGGGCCTGATCATCTCCGACCTGGCGAACCCGTTCTACTCCCGGATCGCGCGCGGTGCCGACCGGGTGCTGCGGCATGCGGGGCTGCGCCTGATCACCGCGAGTACCGACGAGGACCGTGGCCAGGAGCGGTCGCTGGTGGAGGAGCTGCTGGAGCGGCGGGTACGCGCGCTGCTGCTGGTGCCGAGCGCCGACGACCACGGGTACCTGGAGGTGGAGCGTCGCCGCATCCCGGTGGTGTTCCTCGACCGCCCGCCGGTGCACCTGGACGCGGACACCATCGTGGTGGACAACCGGGCCGGCGCCCGGGCCGCCGCGGAGCACCTGCTGGCGGCCGGTCACCGTCGCATCGGGCTGGTGGGGGACCTGTCCAGGCTGGCCACCCAGCGGGAGCGGATGGCCGGATTCGTGGACGCGATGACGGCCGCGGGGCGCGACGACTGGCAGCGTTACGTGCGGTCCGACTCGCACGACCAGCTCAGCGCGGAGCTCAGTACCCGGGACCTGCTGACCATCGATCCGCCACCGACGGCGCTGTTCACCACCAACAACGTCAACACGGCGGGCGCGCTGCGGGCGCTGACGGGCCGTCCGGACCCGCCGGCACTGGTCGGGTTCGACGACTTCGACCTCGCCGACGTGCTCGGCATCACCGTGGTGGGCCACGAGCCGGAGGAGATGGGCCGGCTCGCCGCCGAGATGGTGGTGTCCCGGCTCGCCGGGGACAACTCGCCGGCGCACACCGTGGTCCTGCCGACGACGCTGATCGTGCGCGGTTCCGGCGAGCGGCCCGGCTGACCGCACGCCGCGCTGGCCGAAGATCCCGCTGCCGCCGCGAGGCGCGAGGCGCGCGGGTCGGCCGGCCGTGCCGGGTAGCCTGCCGTCGTGGATGTCGACGGCGCCGGGTTGATGCCGGGAACCTGGCCGACCACGGTCGCCGAGGCCACGGCGGAGCAGGCGCGGCTCGGCCCACTGGTGGTCGACGAGGGTGCGGTGCCGACCCCGCTGCGCACGGTGGCCGGGCTGGACGTGTCGTACGCGGTGGGCAGCGACCGACTGGCGGCCGCGGTGGTGGTGCTGTCGGCGGGGGACCTGTCGCCGGTCGCGTCGGCCACGGTCGCGGGGCGGGCCGCGTTCGGGTACGTGCCCGGCCTGCTCGCGTTCCGGGAGGTGCCGGCGCTGCTGGCGGCGCTGCGCCAGCTCGACGCCGCCCCCGACGTACTCGTCTGTGACGGCTACGGCCTGGCGCATCCCCGCGGCTTCGGGCTGGCCTGCCACCTGGGCGTACTCACCGGGCTGCCGACGATCGGGGTGGCGAAGACGCCGTTCGTGGGTCACGCCGAGCCGCCCGGGCCACGCCGTGGCGACTGGTCGCCGCTGATGTACGAGGGCCGCACCGTCGGCCGGGTGCTGCGCACCCAGGACGGGGTCCGGCCGGTGTACGTGTCGGTCGGGCACCGGCTCGGCCTGGCCGAGGCGGCCGGGCTGGTGCTGTCGCTGTGCCCGCGGCACCGGCTGCCGGAGACGACCCGGCGCGCCGACCGGCTGTCCCGGGACGTGCTGGCGGAGGCCGGCGGCTCCGCCACGACCACGACGCCCGGACCTGCGGGTCTCCCGGATTAACGGTCAATCGGGGACAGAAGCCTGCGAATCAGGGAGAGGTGGATCGACGCGCCACGTTTGGAACCCTCGGATGATGCCGCATCCGTGGAGCGGGCATCTAGCATGTGCCCGTGTCGATCTCCAGTTCCGCGCCGGACGGCCCCATGCCCACCGAACAGGACTCACCGCTCTACGTGATCGGTGACGTGCACGGGCACGTCGAGCCGCTGCGTGCGGCCCTGTCCGACGTGGGTCTGGTCGACGGTGACGGCCACTGGTCCGGGGGGCGCGCCAGGCTCTGGTTCCTGGGCGACCTGACCGACCGCGGCCCGGACGGCGTCGGCGTGGTGGACCTGGTCCGGCGGCTCGGCGTCGAGGCGGCCGAGGCCGGTGGCCTCGCCGACACCCTGCTCGGTAACCACGAGATCCTGTTGCTGGGCAGCCGCTGGTTCGGTGACGAACTGATCGAGCTGCCGGCCGGTGGGCGCAGTTTCCGCAGCACCTGGCAGCTCAACGGGGGTCGGGAGTCCGACCTGCAGACGATGACCGAGGAGCAGGCCGAGTGGCTGGCGTCCCGGCCGGCCATGGTGGTGGAGGACGACCACCTCCTGGTGCACTCCGACACCCTGGCCTACCTGGACTTCGGTGCCACCGTGGCGGAGATCAACGAGGCGCTGCGCGAGGAGCTGACGTACGGCGACTCGGTCCGCTGGTGGAACTGCTTCCGGCAGCTGACCCGTCGGCACGACTTCCGTGGCGAGGGCGGTGCCGACCGGGTGCGCGAGCTGCTGGACCGCCTCGGCGGGTCCCGGCTGGTGCACGGACACAGCCCGATCCCCGAGCATCTCGCGGTGGACCCCGCTCAGGTCACCGAACCGCTCGTGTACGCCGACGGGCTGGCGGTGTCGGTGGACGGTGGTCTGTTCGCCGGAGGCCCGTGTCTCATCACACAGCTTCCGTTCGGTGACGACCAGTAGCTCGTGTGGGTGCGAAATCATACGGTACGAAGCTAATTCGTGGCGGATTGTGTCACCGACTCGGGTGACTGTCCGCTAACGGGACGATATTCCTCGTCACCACTGCAACCGGATCTCGTTGCGTCATATGAAGTACTCAGCCACGGTGGTACAAATAACACAGCAAAATGACGCTGAGCCACATTTTGCGACGCGATGCGCAATGCAGTGTCACACCGGGTGAGGTCGGCACGAGTCGGTAGCGGCACGCAGGGGGTCACACCATGGACGAACTTCCGATCGGGCGCCGAGTCGCCTACTGGCGGGCCCGCCGCCGGCTGTCCCAGCAACTGTTCGCCGACCAGATCGGCAAGTCCAAGAGCTGGGTGGACAAGGTCGAGCGCGGGGTGCGCCGCCTCGACAAGTTCTCCGTGCTGTACGAGATCGCCGACGTGCTCCAGATCGACGTGCAGCTGCTGTTCGGCTCCGACTCGCACCGCAAGCCGGACAGCGTCAACTGCGTCGACCAGGTCGAGGTCGAGGAGATCCGGGCCGCCCTGGAGAACTACGACCAGGTGGTCGCCTACTTCGACCCGCCACCGGTGGACCAGGTGTCCCTGGACGAGCTGCGCAAGGCCGTCACGCACGCGTGGATGTCGTTCCAGCACGCCAAGTACGGCATGGTGGCGCGGTCGCTGCCGAAGCTGCTGCGCGACGCGCAGAGCGCCGACGCCAGCTACGACTCCGGCGTCGAGGTCACCACCGACCACGGGAACCGGCTCACCGCCGCGCACCTGCTCGCGCAGGTGTACCAGATCTCCGCGTCGGTGATGCGCAAGCTCGGCGAGCACGAACTGGGCTGGCTGGCCGCCGACCGCGCGGTCGGCGTGTCACACCGGGCCGGTGATCCGCTGCTTGCCGGCGCCGCCACCACCCGGGTCGCCAACGCGATGCTCGCGCTCGGCCGGGCCCGCCCGGCGCTGGACCTCAACGTCCAGGTGGCGCACCGCCTCGCGCCGTCCTGCGCGGCGGAGCGCACGCCGGAACGGCTGTCGATCTACGGCCACCTGCTGCTGCAGGGCGCGATGGCCGCGGCGCGCTGCGGCGACCTGGCGACCAGCCGGGACCTGCTGCGCGCCGCCGACGAGGCCGCCGAGCTGATCGGTGAGGACGCCAACCACTACTGGACGGCGTTCGGCCCCACCAACGTGGCGCTGCACCGCGCCGCCGCCGCGGTCGACCTCGGCGAGCACGGGATCGCGATCGTCACCCACCAGCAGTTGTACGGCGAAGGTTTCAGCGCGCTGCTGCCGGAGCGGCGGGCCAACCACCTGGTCGACGTGGCGCGGGCGTACACGCACGTCGGGGACCTGGACACCGCGGCCGAGCTGTTGGTCAGCGCGGACCGGCTGGCGCCCTCCGAGATCCGCTGCCGCCCGCACGCGCACGAGGTGCTCACCGGGGTACTGCGCCGCAGCAACGGCACCCCGGCGGGGCCGCTGTCCGAACTCGCCGATCATCTCGGCGTGGCGGTCTGAGCGGCCGGCCGCGATGACGGGTCCGATCTCCGGCCCGGTGCTGTACGCCCTGGTGTGCGGCTCACCGGTGGCTCGCCGGGTCGACGAGCTGGTGACCGCCGCGCAACGGGACGGCTGGCGGGTGTGCGTGCTGGCCACCCCGGCCGGCGCGCGGTTCCTCAACGCACCCGCGCTGCGGCTGCAGACCGGGTACCCCGTGCGCAGCGCGTACAAGGATCCCGGCGAGCCGGACCTGCTGCCCGCCCCGGACGCGATCGTGGTGGCGCCCGCCACCTGCAACACGATCAACAAGTGGGCCGCCGGGATCAGCGACACCCTGGTGCTCGGCCTCCTCACCGAGGCCTTCGGCCTGGGCATCCCGGTGGTGGCCGTGCCGTACTCGAACCGGGCGCACGTCGCGCATCCGGTGTTCCAGGCGAACCTGGTCCGGCTCCGCTCCTGGGGGGTGCGTGTGGTGTTCGGCGAGGACGTCTGCCCGCTGCCCGAACCGGGCGGCGCGGAGGCCGCGGTCGACTCGTTCCCGTGGCGGCTGGCGCTGGACTCGGTGCCGCGCGGTGTCGCCTGAGGCCGACGGGTAGCCTGCCGGCGTGGTGACGGTGGCGGACGTGATGACCGCGATGCAGCGGTGGTACCCGGTCGAGTGGGCCGAGGACTGGGACCGGGTCGGGCTGGTGGTCGGCGATCCGGCGGCGCCGGTCGGCCGGATCCTGTTCGCGGTGGACTGCGTGCCGGAGACGGTCGCGCAGGCGATCGAGGAGCGCGCCGACCTGCTGCTCACCCACCATCCGCTGCTGCTGCACGGGGTCTCCAGCGTCGCGACCACCACGTACAAGGGCCGGCTGGTGCACGACCTGATCCGCAACGACGTCGCCCTGTTCGTCGCGCACACCAACGCCGACGTGGCGGACCCGGGCGTGTCCGACGCGCTCGCCGCCCGGCTCGGGCTGCGGGACACCCGGCCGCTGCGGCCGACCGACGGATCCGGCCGCGGTCACGGCCGGGTCGGCGAGCTGCCCGAACCGGTGACCCTCGCCGAGTTCACC
>JBAUUM010000075.1:0-12588 GCA_049582705.1 Actinocatenispora sp. | reverse complement strand
GTGCCGGGCTGGCAGGAAGCCCGGGCCGGCACGGGGGCGTGCCGCGACGGGGCGGCGCCGAGCGGCCGCACCGGGTGGCACGCCTTCGACAAGATGGTCCGCGAGCCTCAGACGATCGGCGTACGGCGGGCGAGCGTACCGCCGGGCGGCAACGGGAATGGAGCGGCATGAGCACCATCGTGTTCCGGCGAGCGGCACGCCGGCCGGGGCCACAGCTACCCCGCGGTGAGCTGCTGCTCGAATCGCCGCCCGAGATTCCCGAGCAGCTGCCGCGCAGCCTCGGCCAGATCCTGCTGATACTCCCGATGCTCGCCGGCGCCGGTGCGATGGCGTTCATGTACGCGGGCCGGGGCGGCGGCATGCTCACCTACCTCGCCGGCGGCATGTTCGGCGTCTCCATGCTGGGCATGGCCGTCGGCCAGATCGGCGGCGGCAGCGGGGACAAGAAGGCCGAACTGAACGCCGAACGGCGCGACTACATGCGCTACCTGGCGCAGGTCCGCAAGCGCGCCCGGCGGGCGTCCGACCTGCAGCGGGCCGCCCTGACCTGGCAGCACCCGGAACCCGACGCGCTCTGGTCGATCGCGGCGTCCCGGCGGATGTGGGAGCGGCGGATCACCGACGACGACTTCGCCGAGGTCCGGGTCGCGGTCGGCAGACAGCGCCTCGCCGTGAACATCGTGACGCCCGAGACCAAGCCGGTGGAGGACCTCGAACCGATGAGCGCGATCGCGCTGCGCCGGTTCGTCCGCACCTTCAACACGGTGCCCAACCTGCCCCGGCCGGTGGCGCTGCGGTCGTTCAGCCGGATCGTGCTGCGCGGCGACCGGGACATCGGCACCGCGACCGCCCGGTCGCTCGTCTGCCAACTGGCCGCCCTGCACGCGCCGGACGACGTACGGATCGCGGTCGTCACCCCGCTGGAGCAGTTCGCGGTGTGGGACTGGACGAAATGGTTGCCGCACAGCCAGTTCGCGCGCCGCACCGACGCGGCCGGCCCGACCCGGATGGTCTTCGAGACCATGACGGAGCTGGAGGAACTGCTGGCCGAGGAACTCCAGTCCCGGCCACGCCACACGCACGACGCCAGGCCGCTCACCGACGCGCCGCACCTGCTGGTGATCCTGGACGGCGGTGAGGTCGGCCCGGAGTGCCAGCTGTCCGGCGCGAGCCTGCTCGGAACCACGGTGCTGGACCTGTCCGGGGTCGTGCCCCGGGACGCCGGCCGCTCGCTGCTCTGCCTCGACCTGACGCCAGGGCGCGCCGAAGTGTTCCAGGGCAACACGTCCACCGACATCGGCCGGCCCGACCAGATGAGCGTCGAGCAGGCCGAGGCGCTGGCCCGGCAGCTCGCGCCGTACCGGCTGTCCGCGCAGGCCGGGCCGGAGGAACCGCTGGCCACCGCGTACGAGTTGACCGACCTGCTCGGCGTCGGTGACGCCGCAGGCTTCGACCCGCACGTCACCTGGCGACCGAACAAGCCGAACCGGGAACGGCTGCGCATCCCGCTGGGCCGTGGACCCGACGGCAACACCGTCGAACTCGACCTCAAGGAGGCTGCGCAGGAGGGCATGGGGCCGCACGGCCTGATCATCGGGGCGACCGGCTCGGGCAAGTCGGAACTGCTGCGCACGATCGTCGCGGCCCTCGCCATCACGCACTCGTCGGAGGAACTCAACTTCGTCCTGGTGGACTTCAAAGGCGGCGCCACGTTCGCGTCGCTCGACGTACTGCCGCACACCAGCGCGGTCATCACCAACCTCGAGGACCGCATCGACCTGGTGGACCGGATGAAGGACGCGCTGGCCGGCGAGATGATGCGCCGCCAGGAACTGCTGCGCGACGCGGGCAACTACGTCTCCCAGCACGAGTACGAGAAGGCGCGCCGCGCCGGTGAACCGCTGGAACCGCTGCCCGCGCTGCTGGTCATCTGCGACGAGTTCAGCGAACTGCTGTCCGCCAAACCCGACTTCATCGAACTGTTCGTGATGATCGGCCGGCTCGGCCGGTCGCTCGCCGTGCACCTGCTGCTGGCCTCGCAACGGCTGGAGGAGGGCAAGCTGCGCGGACTCGACACCCACCTGTCGTACCGGATCGGGCTGCGGACCTTCTCCGCCGTGGAGAGCCGCATCGTGCTCGGCGTGCCCGACGCGTACGAGCTGCCCAACGCGCCCGGCCACGGGTACCTCAAGGCGGACACCTCGACCATGCTGCGGTTCCGCGGCGCGTTCGTGTCCGGGCCGTACCGCAACAGCGGCGACCAGCAGCGGTCCCAGGCGGCGCTGTCCCAGCAGGTCGTCCGGTACACGGTGGACCACCTGCCGGTGCCGCAGCAGGTCGCGCAGCCGACACCGGTGGCCGAGGAACAGCACGGGAAGCAGGTCTCCGTACTGGGTGTGATGGCCGACCGGCTGACCGGGCGGGGCAAGCCGGCCCACCAGGTGTGGCTTCCGCCGCTCGCCGACCCGCCACCGCTGTCGGACCTGCTGCCACCGCTCACGTCCCACCCGGACCGTGGCCTGTGCCCGGCCGACTGGGAGGGACTGGGCCGGCTGACCACCCCGGTCGGCGTGGTCGACAAGCCGTACGAGCAGAAGCGGGACCTGTTCTGGGCGGAGCTGTCAGGCGCCGGCGGCAACGTGATCATCGTCGGCGGGCCGCAGTCGGGCAAGAGCACGATGCTGCGCTCACTGATCTGCTCGCTCGCGCTCACCCACACCCCGCGCGAGGTGCAGTTCTTCTGCCTGGACTTCGGCGGCGGCGCCCTCACCGCACTGCGCGAGCTGCCGCACGTCTCCGGGGTGGCGACCCGCCGCGAGGTGGAGGCGGTACGCCGTACCGTGGCCGAGGTGGCCGCCCTGCTCGACGCCCGGGAGGCGCGGTTCGCCGAGCTGGGCATCGACTCGATCACCACGTACCGGCGCCGTCGCGCCGCGGGCGACTTCCCGGACGACCCGTTCGGCGACGTGTTCCTGGTGGTGGACGGCTGGGGCACGGTACGCGAGGACTACGAGGAGTACGAGCAGCGGCTGACCAGCCTCGCCCAGCGCGGCCTCGGCTTCGGCATCCACCTGGTCATCACCGCCGCCCGGTGGGCGGAGGTCCGGGTCAACCTGCGGGACCTGCTGGTCACCAGGTTCGAGCTGCGGCTGGGTGACCCGGCCGAGTCGGAGATCGACCGTCGCGCCGCCGCGAACGTGCCGGCCCGCAGCCCCGGCCGCGGCCTGTCCCCGACGAAGCTGCACTACCTGGCCGCGGTACCGCGCATCGACGGGCGGGCCGACGCGGACAGCGTCGCCGCCGGCGTCGCGGACCTGGTGCAGCGGGTGCGGTCCGCGTGGCCGGGTCAGCCGGCGCCCGCGGTACGACTGCTCCCGCGCCGGTTCCCCGCGGACCAGTTCATCGCGCGGGCGCGCGACACCGCGCACGGTGTCGTCACCATCGGGCTGGACGAGAGCCAGCTCGCGCCGGTCAGCCTCAACCTCGCCGCCGAACCGCACTTCTTCGCGTTCGGCGACTCGGAGTCCGGGAAGTCGACGCTGCTGCGGGTCATCGCGAAGCAGCTGGTCACCAAGTACCCGCCGAACCAGGCCCGGATCATCGTCGCCGACTACCGGCGCTCGCTGCTCGGCGCGATCGGCGGCGACCACCTGCTCGGCTACGCGCCGTCCGGCCAGGCGCTGCAGCAGATGATGAACTCGGTCGTGGGCGCCATGCGCGAGCGCCTGCCCCATCCCGACGTCACCGCCGAACAGCTGCGCGACCGCAGCTGGTGGAAGGGGCCCGACCTCTACGTACTGGTCGACGACTACGACCTGGTCGCAGGTCAGGCCGGCAACCCGATCGCCGCGCTGGTCGAGTTCCTGCCGCAGGCCCGCGACATCGGCCTGCACCTCATCCTGACCCGACGGTGCGGCGGCGCGGCCCGTGCACTGTACGAGCCGGTGATCCAGCGGTTGAAGGAGCTGGACAGTCCGGCGCTGCTGATGTCGGGCAACCGCGAGGAGGGCGCCCTGTTCGGCAGCCTGCGGCCCAGCCCGCAGCCGCCCGGCCGGGGCACCCTGATCCGACGCCGGGAGGGCAACGAACTCATCCAGGTCGCGTGCCTCGACGAGAACTGACCGACGGCACCGCACCACCGGGCACGACGCGCTTCGTGCACACCGGAAGGGAGACGGGATGGAGAGGACGCACGACGGTCGTACGGTCGTGCGCCGCACCGCCGCCCGGGTACTGCTGATCGACGGGGCGGACCGGCTCCTGCTCGTCCAGGGGTCCGACCCGTACCGCCCCGAGGTCGGTCGGTGGTGGTTCTCGCTCGGCGGCGGCGTGGAGGACGGCGAGACGCTGGAGGCGGCGGCGCTGCGTGAGGTCCGCGAAGAGTCCGGGATCGACGACGTCACGCTCGGTCCGCTGGTCTGGCGGCGTTCGGCGGAGTTCCCGTTCCTGGCGGACCGGTACGTGTACCAGCGGGAGCACTACTTCGTCGGCTGGACGACCAGCACGGACACTCGCGACGCCGGGTGGACCGAGTACGAGCGGCAGCAGCTGTCGCAGATGCGCTGGTGGGGCGCGGACGAGCTGGCCAGCACGGACGAGGTGATCGCCCCGGCACAGCTGCCGGCCCTGCTGCCGGCGGTGCTGCGCGGGGAGTACCCGGCGGTGCCGGTGGAACTCGACACGCACGGGACGTAGCGGCGACGGTACGCCCGGCCTCGCCTGCTGCCCGGCCTTGGCGTGCCGGCGCGGCCCGCCCGGGGCGCGGCCGTACGGTCCCGGGGCGGGTTCCTGTTGGTGGCCCCGGCGTTGACCTGCGGGCGCCCGTCGTCGTGGGCTCCGACCGCTGCGGGAGAGTGAGCCCGGCTGGGCATGACGTACGCCTCTGTCCCGAGATGACCCCTCGCGGGCGCTTGCGCCCTTCCGATACGGTGCTTACCACGTTGGGTGTGGTCGTCAGTGCGTTGGGCTCAACACGCAGCCCCGTCGTACGGCCTGGACACGGTGTCCTCCAACGAGCCTGGGAGGTGGATCATGGGCAACGGGCCCATGCGAGTTGATCACGCGACGCTGCACACCGCGGCGAAGGACGTCCGGTCGACCCGGGACGAGATTCAGGGCGACCTGAGCAAGCTGGAGTCGCTGGTTCAGCAGGACCTCGCCAGTGCCTGGCAGGGCACGGCCGCCGCGTCCTTCCAGCAGCTGATGAACCGGTGGCACGACGACAGCAAGACCCTGATGCAGGCGATGGCTGACATCGCCGACCTGCTGGACAAGTCCGGGACCAACCACGAGGTCACGGACCAGAACCAGCAGCAGATGATCGACAAGATCCATTCGGCGTTGAACGGCTGACGGACCAGAAGGGCTTACCGACAATGTCGATGATCAAGGTTGATCCCCACGTCCTGCAGGAAGCGCACTCGCAGATGAAGGCGATCGCGCACGGCATGGACGAGAAGCTCGACACCCTGCGCTCCGGCCTGCAGCGACTGGAATGGGACGGCGCCGACCGTCGCGCGTACCAGGAGCACCAGCAGAAGTGGGACAAGGCCGTGACCGACCTGAACGCCGTACTCAACCAGATCGGCGCCGCGGTCGGCATCGCCAGCGACAACTACGTCAGCACCGAGATGGGCAACTCCAAGCTCTGGGGCTGACCAGCCGGCCAGGCGGTGACAAACGTGGGATCGCGACGGCTCCGGCCCGCTGGTCGGAGCCGTCCACTCTGTGACATCGGCGCTCGCGCCCGAACCGAGAAGTGAGGTAGCGCCAGATGGTGCAGGGTATTGACCAGCAGACGAAGGCGTTGAGCGTCAACTTCGACAACCTCGACGGACTCCAGACGTACATCGACACCATCACCCGCTGGATGGACGACGTCCTGATCGGTGAACTTCTGGACGGGACCCGTGGCCTGCGCGGCGTCAATCTGTCCGCGGCGTACGGCGAGAACTTCGACGAGGCCGACATCCTCGCCAAGTACGCCAACGGTGCGAAGACCCAGATGGGCAGCCAGCTTCGCGACCTGCGGAAACGCGTCGAGAGTCTGTCCACGTCCATGGCCAAGGTGCAGAAGGCCTACCGGACCATCGAGGACAAGAACCACGCGGACGTCAAGAAGATCAACGCGATGCTTGCCCCGCCCGGATCGGGTTCGACGGCCTCGGACAGGTCGGCCAGCCCGGCAGCCGACGCCGACAGCCCGCCACCCGTCGTCTGAGTCAAGGAGCAAGCAGTGGTTTCCTGGGAGCGCGCCGTTGTCAACGTCTCGGCCGGGAGCAAGCCGAAGGAGGCCTACGAGGCCGTCGGGCGGTGGAAGGCGATGACCGAAGGGCTCGACGGTCTGAAGGGCGCGATCAAGCACCTCTCCGACCTCTCCGAGCACGACGGCTCCGGCCATTCGTGGACCGGCAAGGCGGGCGACGCCTTCCGTGGCTACCTCACCGCCATGCAGCAGAACATCGAGGACCTGCAGGGCGTCGCGTCGACCGTGCAGGGTGCGTTGAACCTCTCCGCCGACGACCTCGCCGCCGCTGTCGGCAAGATCCCGGTACCCCTGTACCTCAGCTTCTGGGCGCAGGCCCGAATGCTGCCGGGCGGGCAGCATGTCGGCGACGAGGTCTTCAACAGCAAGAACGCGGACGCGTTCGCCACGACGCTCAAGAAGGACAAGCACGGGAACGCCTACTACGACGACGGCGGTTTCAAACAGCGGGCTCTCGACAACATCGATTCCTGGGGCGAGAAATCCTACGAGGACTCCACCGGGACGATGTCGGGGCGCGGGAAGGCCGGCCAGGCAGGTGCCCGTCAGAACGCCGGGAACACCTACAGTAATAATCCGAAGGTTCCGCACGCCGTGACCACGGACGACGTCCAGAAGAAGGCGATCGACACCTGGTACAGAGAGAACACCGGAGTCGCACAGAAGGCCTACCACACGTTGACGAGCAACATGTCTGCGCCCGCAAACACGCTGGCCACCGCCTTCGGCGGGCTTCCCGACCGCTATTCGATGTTTGACCGCCGAGCCGACGAGCACGATTTTGACAGGGACGCGGGGAGCCCAGCCGGCGCTGGTGGCACTCCCGGGCTCGGTACTGGCGCGCCGAGTATCGACGGTCCGACGAGATCCGGAACCTTCGATCCACCGACCTCCGGCACCTTCGGCACGGACCCGACGAGCTACACATCGGATCCGGGCTACAGATCCGATGGTGGGTATTCGAGCGGGCTCGCGGGTGCTGGCGCCCCCTCCGGCGTTGGCGGTGGTTACGGAACAGGCGCTGGCGGAAGCTCCGATGGGGCGGTGCCGGGACAGGTCAGCGCGGGGTCCAGCAGCGCCGGCCCGGCACGGTCGCCGATAGGTCCGATCACCAGTCCCGAGCAGTATCTGGCGGAGCAGCGTGCGGCCGCGGGCCGTGGCGCCATGCCGCCGGGAATGATGGGCGGCGGCCACGGCGCTTCCGGTGCCGGCTCGAAGAACGGCGAGGAGCATCAGACGTGGCTGGCCGAGGAGGACGATCCGTGGGGTGCAGACCCCGATTCAGCTCCTTCCGTGCTGTCGTGACTGTGAGCTGGAGGTCCAAGGTGGCCGCAGGTAAGTGGCAAGGTGCGCGCGCCGGTGTACGCATGGTCGTTGTCAGCGCCGTGGTGGCCGGAATGGCTCTGTTGACGGTCCCGGCACAGGCGGCCCCATCGGTACAGGAAGCGCAGTGGCACATACCCCAGATGCGCATCGAGCAGGCCCAGCAGATCAGCGATGGTAAGGGCGTCGTCGTCGGGGTGGTCGACACCGGGGTGGACGCTGGTCATACGGATCTCTCCGGGCAGGTGCTGCCAGGTCTCGACATGACAGGTGAGCACACTCAGGGTCGCGCCGATTCCGACAGCCACGGCACAGAGATGGCTGGCCTGATCGCGGCCAAGGGTGGGGGACCTGGTCATGCCCTCGGTGTGGCTCCAGGGGCACGGATCCTTCCGATTCGCATGGAGCGAACTGGCAGTGCACCACTGAGCCGAAGGGTGCAAGGCATTCGATGGGCAGTAGATCACGGTGCGAAAGTGATCAACCTGTCGTGGATCGCCGCCTTCCCGAAGCCTTCCCTGACCGAGGCGATTCGGTACGCGTCGAGCCATGATGTCGTGGTGGTTGCAGCGGCAGGCAACACGACCGACGGCGACTCTCGGGTCGAGAGCCCGGCCAGCATTCCCGGGGTCGTCGCCGTGACGGGGCTGAACACCAGAGCGCAGTTCTGGTCGGGTTCCACGTCAGGCCCGGAAGCAGTAGTCTGCGCGCCCGCGCAGAATGTCGTGTCGACCGGATCGCGCCAGGTGTTCGATAGCGGCTACACCGAAGGTAACGGCACCAGCAATTCCACGGCCATCGTCTCCGGCGTGGTGGCGCTGATCCGGTCCAAGTACCCGGATCTGGACGCGGCCAACGTGATCAACCGGCTGATCCGCACCGCGCACGACTGGGGCCCGCCCGGCAGGGACCCGCAGTACGGCTTCGGTGAGGTCAGCCCGGTCAACGCGTTGACCGAGTCGGTGCCGACCGTCACCAAGAACCCGCTCGGTGCGCCGTACCAGCCCTCCCACCAGGACGGTGACGGATCCTCGCCGGACCGTTCTTCCCCGGATCGAGACAGTCCCGCCGCCGCTTCCTCGGGCAGCGGCATCCCGACTGGTCCGCGATTCTGGGGTCCGATCATCATCCTGGTCATCGTCGTGCTGGTCGGCATCGCCGTGTTCGTCGCTCGCAGAAACAAGTCTGCAAAGTTGCCGTCACCGCAGCCTGTCGGGGCCGTTCCCCCGCTGGGGCCTCCGTCCGGAGTCTCGTCAGCCATGCCGGAGTTCGGGGGGATGCCCGGCAGCGGCCCAGGCGGTGGTCGCTTCGGCCCGCCATCAGGTGGCGCACCACAGGGCCCAGACAATCCTTCCGCGTCCACCTAGGAGGTACCGACGCCCACTCGGGGCGTGGTTCGGACGGGGTGGCAATGGTGGTGTCGGGTAGGGGAGGGAGGTCCCGTGCGGGCTGACTGGCAGGCGCACATCGACGAGCTCATGGACCAGTACCGCACGATGCGGGACAACGTGAGCGCGATGCAGGAACAGGTCCGGGAGATCGTCGGTACGGCCGAGTCGGAGGACGGCCTGGTCCGTGCCAGTGTCGGCTACCGCGGAGACCTGTCCGGGCTGGAGATCGACCCGCGGGTCCTCCGGTCGTACGACTCCCTGACGCTCTCCGAGACAATCCTGGCGGTGGCGCAGGCGGCGACCACGGATCTGCGCCGCCAGATGACCGAGACGATGTCGCCGTACCTGCCGGAGTCCCTGGGCGATCTGGGCGGCATCGAGAAGCAGGTCGACCTGAAGAGGCTGCTGCCCGAGGACCCGACGGACCCGGGTCGGCTGCGCCCGCCCCGCTGAAGGGGCCACGCGGAGTAGACCGGACAACCCTGCTGCCGAGTGCCGGACGGATCCGCGCCAGCTGAGCCCGTCCCCGCTGACCAGCCGCCCGCACAGTGGCCGGAGAGGGCTGCCGCCCCGAGGACCGGTCCAGGTGTTCAGGCCACCCCGCTGACCGGCGTCAGGTAGAGCCGGCGGAACGTGGCCAGTTCGTCCTGTACCCGTTGGGGCAGCGTGTCCATGAGCGCCATCCTGGTCAGCGCCTCGCGCCGTGGCGTGGGCACGGTGCCGTACAGGCTCGCCTCGATCTGGGCGACGGCCAGCGTGTAACAGACCACGAGGACGCGTATCTCCGGGTCGGCGCGGCCGGCGAGGTCCGTTGTCGTGTACCGGCGTTCCCGCACCACGTCGTCGACCATCTCGTCGTGCCGGGCGGCACCGTGCGCGAGGTCCCGGAGTTCGTACGGCAACGTCCAGTCCTGGTACGGCGCACCGGTACTGCGGCGTGAAGGGTCGCTGCGCCACAGCCACGCCGGAGCATGGTCGGCGGCGACAAGGCCGCGGCCGGTGACCGGGCAGCGCGCCGTCACCAGCGCCGCGCTGAAGGTGCGTTCGGTGAGGGCGCCGAGGTGGCGCAGCCAGCGCAGCGTCCGCAGGGCCACCTGCCAGCAGCGGGTGACGCTCGACCCGACGGGGGACTGGACGGCGTCGGTGTAGCGCGTGTCCAGGTCGCGTAGGCCCTCGTCGGCCGCGGGCGACAGGTCCGGCAGGTACGGGCCGAGTTCGGCGAGGATCGCGCCGCTGGGCGGCCATTCGGCGCCGGGCGCCCACCCGTACGGCATCGGCGCCAGCCGGACCGTGGACTCGTCGGGGTTGCCGAAACGTACCGAGCCGGTGACGCGGTCCACCAGCCACGCGAGACGTGTCGTGTCGAGGCGACCCCAGGTGTCGCCGGGCTGCGGGTGGTAGGGCAGCGACGGGGCGGTGCTCTTGTCCCGGACGAGGAAGGTCAGGTTGTCCAGGGCGCGGACGGACGCGCCCGGCCTCAGCCCGGTCAGCGCCACGGCCTCCGACGGTTCCGCGACGGGCGTGCCGACGACGTCCCGCGCCGGTCTCGGCAGGGTGTCGATCCTGTCCAGGAACGCCTCCGGCAGGCCGGCCCCGAGCATCGCCCTGTCCTGGGGGGCGAAGACGTCGGCCACTGTCATCTGCTGGTTGACGGCGGCGAATTCGATGGCCAACGCGATGGCCCGGATCTCGGGCGGCAGGTCGAAGAGGTGTCGCAGGCGGGCGCCATGTCCGACGCGATGGTCGTCGTAGCTCGGCGGTTCCGGCCATTGCGCGGAGCCGAACAGTTCGTACAGCCGGTACGTGCCGGACTGGCTCGGATCCTGCGGGTCGGGCAGCAGGCTGTCCGGACCACCCAGCTCGGGGTCGATGTGCAGCAGCGAGTTCACGATCGCGTCGGCCCAGCTCGTCGGGGGTGTCGGCGGCCGCAGCGCCGTCCACTCTGGAGCGAACCGGCCCGGTTCCGGAAGGAACTGCGGCAGCCGGTACGCGGCGCGCAGCATCTCCCGGTCGGTGTAGCCGCCGCCGTGCAGGACCTCGCAGGTGTCGACGCCGAGCCACTGACGCAGGGCGAGACCGGGTACGAAGTGCTTCCGGCGCCATCCCGGTTCGAGGTCCGCCAACCCCATCCGCGCCAGTGCCCGGCGTCGCAGCTGGTGGGAACTGCGTTCCTGGCGCCAGTTCCGGTTGTCGTCTCTGCTCATCGGCCCTCCCCGTCGGGCGTCGATACTATGCGCCCGACACGGACACTCCGGCGGTTCTCGGTCGGGTTGAACCGACCTGCAAGGATTCATGACAACCTGCCGTCCGTGGCGGTTCGGGGACCAGCGTGCCTTGGAGGAGCCATGACATCCGCGTTCTGGGTGGATCCCACACTCGTGAAGCGCACGGCTCCGGAGTTCGAGGACGTCGCCAGCGCGGTCACCCGGATCCACAAGGCCCTCACCGACTCGCTCGAGAACGAGGGCTCCTGCTGGGGGGACGACCACTACGGGGACGCGTTCCTGAAGAAGTACAAGGAACCGCACCGGCAGGCCGGCGACTACTTCGGCACGGTTGCGAAGTCCATCAAGCAGATCGGCACGGGCCTGGAGGAGATGGCGAAGACGTACGACCGGGGCGACGAGGCGTCGAACACCAAGTTCACCTGAGTTCCCGTCGCTGTCACCGGAATCGCCGTCACCTGACCTGGAGGATCACCTGTGGGCCTGGACTTCCCCGAAGAGCTCCGTTGGCTCGGATGGGTGATCGGCTCCGACTGGCCCGAGGGTGACGAGGACGGCCTGTGGCGGATGGCGGAGGCCTTCACCAAGGCCGCCGGCGATCTCCGGGAGCTGGTCGGGCAGGGCGACAGCGCGTACTACGACGTGCTCGCCGGCGTGGAGGGCACCGCGGCGACCAGGCTCGGTGAGTACTGGGGGAAGTTCGGGTCCGAGGCCGGCGACGACGGATACCTCGAGAAGCTCGCGAAGCTGCTGGACGGGCTCGCCCAGCACTGCGACAGCACCGGCACCGAGATCGAGTACGCGAAGTACCAGTTCTACGTCGCGCTGATCATGCTGGCGATCCAGGTGCTGTGGCTGATCGCCATGGCCATCCCCAGTTTCGGCGAGTCGCTGGCGGAGATCCCGATCGTCGAGTTCGCCACCCAGATGCTGTCGCGGTCGCTCGCGCAGCAGCTGCTCAAGGCGATCATCATGGGGATCGTCCAGAACGTGATGTCCGACGTCCTGGTCCAGGCCGTGCAGATCGGCGAGGGCCACCGCGTGTCGCTGGACTGGGACAAGATCAAGGGCGACGCGGCGTCCGGCGCGATCGGCGGCCTGGCTGGCGGCCTGGTCGGGCACGGTACCGGCAAGGCGTTCGGCGAGCAGTTCGCCAGGTCCCTCACCGGCGACGTCGTCAACGGTGTCGCCGGCGGGGTGGCCGGTGAGGTCGCCACCGACCTGGTGACCGACCGGACCATCGACGTGGAGAGCCTGGCGCATTCGGCGACCGGCGGCGCGGTCGGCGGTGCCGTGGGGCACGGCACCCAGGCGGCCCGCGAACGGCACGGCGACGACGGCCTGCCGGGCGGACATGCCCGGTCCGGCGCCGACCTGGACAGCC
>JBAUUM010000074.1:0-9443 GCA_049582705.1 Actinocatenispora sp. | reverse complement strand
CGTCCTGCCCGTTCTGCTGGCCCTGCCGGTACTCCTGCACCTGCCGTCGTCACCGGCACCGACCACCGCGTCCCGGAGCACGGCCGGGGCGCGGCCGGTGCCGCCGGCGACCGGGCTCGTCCTGGCCGGGGACACCGACTCGGGGCGGACCGACTGCGTGAAGCCCCGGAAGACGATCGCGGAGATCCCGTGGGCACGCAGGATGATCGACCCCGAGTCGGCCTGGCCGTTCACCAGGGGCGGCGGGGTCACCGTCGCCGTACTGGACTCCGGGGTGGACCGCGACCAGCCGCAGCTCAAGGGGCGGGTGCTGCGCGGGCTGGACTTCCTGCACCACGGTGGGCGCGGGGACCACGACTGCATCGGGCACGGCACCCAGGTCGCGAGCATCATCGCCGCGGCGGGCACGAGGTCCACCGGGTTCGAGGGCGTCGCCCCCTCGGTCAAAATCCTGCCGGTGACCGTCAGCGAGCAGGAGGTCATCGACAAGAAGGCCGTCGGTGACACGGTGACACCGGCCCGGCTCGGCTCGGCCATCCGGTGGGCGGTCGACCACGGGGCCGACGTGGTCAACCTGTCACTCGTGCTCTACGCCGACGACCACGACGTCGCCGCGGCGGTCCGGTACGCGGTGGAGCACCACGTCGTCGTGGTCGCCGCCGTCGGCAACGAGGGGGACCACGACGCCGCCAACCGGACGCCCTACCCGGCCGCGTACCCCGACGTGCTCGGCGTCGGTGCCGTCACCCGGCAGGGCAGCCGGTACAGCGCCTCGCAGCACGGCGGGTACGTCGACCTGACCGCGCCGGGGGAGCAGGTCGTCGTCGGCATGCCCGGCGGCGGGCACACCAGGGTGAACGGTACGAGCTTCGCCGCCCCGTTCGTCAGCGGAACGGCGGCCCTGGTGCGTGCCCGGTACCCGGATCTTCCGGTGTCCGAGGTGGTCCGCCGGCTGCGGGCGACCGCGAGTCCAGCGTCGGGGGCCGTCGAGTACTACGGGTACGGCGTGGTGAACCCGGCCCGCGCGGTGAGCGAGCCGCTCGGCGGTGAACGCTCACCGAGGGCGTTGGGCGGCTACCGGACGCACGCCCCGGACCCGCGGACCGTGGCCCGCGCGCAGGAGACCAGCCGGAACGGGAGGTACGCGCTCGGCGCCGCGGTCGTGGCCGCGGTACTGGTCGCCCTGCTGGCGTTCGGGGCGGTCGCGGTGCCCCGGGGTCGGCGGGCACGGTGGCAGGTGCGTCTCGCCCGGCCCGTCGACGCGCGGGAGCCGGAACGTGATCCGGCGCCGGTGTACCTGTTCGGTGGCGGGGACGACCCGGAGTCGTGACCGGGGGCGCCGCGGCGCGCCGTGACCGGGGATACCACCGGTTTCCGGTGGCGTCGTTGACAGTGGTGTCGTTGACACGAGTGCAGACGACTCGGTCCGCACTCGCATCATCGTCGTGCCGGGGATCTGATGCGCTTCGTTCTGCCGTGCCGCGGAAAGATCTAGCCCGGGAAGAGGTTCTTCGCGCGCTGGTCGGCGCTGTTCATCCGGTCGCTCGCGCCGGACAGCGCGAGCTTCAGCTTGAGAAGCGTGCTGGCGATGTTGCGGGCACCGTCGTTCCAGCGCTTCTTGCACGCGTCGAACTGGCGGGCCGAATCCGAGTCCCAGTTGGAACGCAACCGGTTGAAGTCCTTTTCGACATCGTCCAGCGTGGTGTTCATGCTGTTGACGAACGTGTCGATGTCCCCACACGCACCCTGGATCGTGGTGTGGTTGTAGAGCAGCTTGCCGGAGTTGGCCGTCACACCTTCGCCTTTCTACGAAAGTCGGGTCGGTACCTGTTGTCAGTTGCCGCGCAGCGCGTCGGCAACGGCCCGGTTGACCTCCTGAGCCGACTCCTGATCGCTCGCGTCGAAGTCACGACCGGCGGTCCGGATGCCCTCGGCCATGTCGTTGAGGGCGTCCGTGATCTCCACCAGGTTGCGGTGCATCTCGTTCTTGGCCTGCTGGAACATCTGCGCGGCCTCACCCTGGAAGCCGCCCGGAAGGGCCTCGAGCTCACGCATCAGACGAGCCATCGAACCGCTGATCTGGCCGCCGGAGTCGTCCGCTTTCGTCGCGGCGGCCTGCATCTCCGGGGTTTCGGTATTGAAGATGGTCAAGGTCGGATCACCCCCGAATAGGGTTGGTGCCTCCCATTCGGAGGCGAGTTCACTAGGACGTTAGCCGCGGGTGTCAAGCGAAGCCAGGTCGGCCGCGATTTCGTTACCGCGACTCCTGCGGCGCGGGATTGTGTGCCCGCGACGGATCGAGCGTCGGTCCTTCCGGGATGCGGGCGACGAGGCTGGCCGGAAGCCGGTTCGGGGTCGTTTCGCCGTACCCGAGGCTGGCCAGCACGGTGCGGTCCGGCACCGGGTACCGGACGCCGGTGTCGGTCACGAGGTTCAGCCCGCCGGCGGGTGCGTCCCGGCCCCCGACACCCTCGATCACGGCGATCCGTCCGGACGGCACCAGTACCCGGTCGGCGAGCGAGAGCCCCTCCTCGGTGTGTGCCTTCGTGGGCAGGGCGCGCCCGTCGTCCGGCAGGGTCGCCTGGAGCAGCACCTCGGGGGCCGGTGAGCTGTCCCGGTACACCGCGCAGCTGGCGCCGGTGTTGGAGGAGGGCGCGATGGCCGGCGGGTCGGCCGGCAGCGCGCTCGGCGAGTCCTCCGGCGGCAGCAGTGTGTCGGTGCGGGGCGCCTCCAGGGCCTGCGCCGGCCCCAGCGGAGCGCCGTCGCCGTGACCGCCCGTGTTGACCGAACTCAGCTCCGGCGCGCCGAGCAGCAACAACGCCTGGAACTGCGTGATGGCCGCCAGCTTGTCGGCGAGCGCGACGTAGTAGATCTGCCGGCTGTTGCGCTGTACCACGAAGACCTCGCCGACCTTGGCGTTGGCCAGGGCCGTGGACTCCGAACCGACGTCGTCGATCCGCGGTGTCGCGATGTCCTGCCCGGCCGGCAGCGCGTCCAGCCACGCCGAGCTGGTCGCCACCGGCTCCTCGTCCCAGACCATCGCCCCGAGCGTCGAGTCCGGGTCGGTGATCAGGTAGCGGTGGCTGTGCCAGATGAGGTAGACCGCGCCCGTGTCGGCGTCCTTGACCAGCGCCCCCTGGTTGCCGAGCCGATGTGAACTCCGCGGAGCGCGACCGACGGTGAGGATGGAGCGCGTCGTGGGCTGGCCCGGCGTGGTCGTGCGCGGTTCGGAGCACAGCGTCCACGGGATGCCGAGTACGTGGTCCGCGTCGGGCAGCGAGGTCGGCGCGCCGGGGATGCCCCACGGCGTGCCGCGCGTCGCGCCGGCGAGGGAGTTCCGGGAGACCTCCTTCGCCTCCACGTTCTGCTGGCCGGCGAGCAGCAGCGCTGACGCGTAGTTGATCATCGGGTGCAGGACCTTGCCCTGGTACACGTAGACCGCGCCGGTCTCCTTCTCCACGATGACCGCGTGGTCCTCCTGCCAGCCGGTGTTGCCGCCCGGCTTGAACACGCCGTACACGCCGAACCCGGCGGCCACCAGGATGGCCACCATCAGGCCGACGAAGACGCCGCCGCCCAGCCGACGGAACGGCAACTGCTCGCTGTCCGGCTCGTGCACGACCAGCGCCGAGGTGACCCGCCGCATGATGAACTGGTACGAGTGGAGCTGGTCACGCCGGCTGGCCATCGCGCACCCCCCGCGTCGTGCGGTGCCCCACCGACCGGAGTCTCGCCGTCCGGTGTCCCGTGGTCCGGTTCCTCGTCGCCCGGTTCCTCGTCGCCCGGTGCCCGCGGCTCATCCGGCCAGGCCCCGCGCCCAGGAGTACAGGTCGAGCACGACGCAGGCCACCGGCACCACGGCGATCACCAGCACCGAGTCCAGGATGTCGGCGACCCGGCCGAAGTACGGGCTGGCCGGCCGGCGGCTGTACACGAGGGCCGCGGCGGTCACCGCGACGCCGAGCACCACCGCGCCGCCCAGGGCCGCGCCGGCCCGCACCGGCGCGGAGACGGCGCCGACCAGCGAGTACAGCAGCAGGCAGCTGATGGCGCCGCCGGCCAGGAAGAGCGGGATCCGCTGCCGCACGGTGGGGAAGAGCCGGGCCCTTACCAGCAGCGCCACCGCGAGCAGGCCGCACAGCAGGGCCCCCGCCCAACCGCCGCGCAGCAGCAGCGCGCCGGCGCACCCGACGGCGATCACGGCGGCACCGAGGAAGAGACCCGTCAGCACCTCGTCGGCACGGACCACCACGCCGAAGACCTCGGCCGGCGCGGCGGGCGCCTCGGTCCGGCGCAGGTCCTCCGCGGTGCGGGGCAGCGCCGGCACCGGCAGGTGCCCGAGCCGGATCGCGAGTACGGGGAAGGTCGCCAGCATGGCGGTCAGCGCGCAGACCAGCAGAGCCGCCGTGCCCGCCGAGGTGAGGCTGGTGAGCCCGACGACACCGCCGAGGACGGCGAAGCCGCCCGTCATCACGCCCGCGACGAACACCCGCAGGTACGACCCGACGCCGAGGTAGCCGACCAGCGAGACGAGGGTGAGCGAGACGCCACCGAGCAGCAACTGCGCGGCGCCGAGACCGGTGATACCGCCGTGCGCGGGCAGCAGTACCAGCAGGCCGCCCGCGAGGGCGTACGGCAGGGCGGCGCCGCCGACGACCGCACCGGCCACCGCGTCGGACAGCGCGCGGGCCATCGTGATGCCACCGACCAGCAGCACCACGCCGACCGCGAGGCAGCAGAGCCCGGCGCCGGACCAGATCGGGCCGCCGGCCAGTACGGCCAGCAGGCCGAGCGCCAGGGCGACGACGGCGGCCACCAGCCCGAAGGACCGGGTACTCGCCGCCGTCCACGAGCGGCTGTACCGCCGGGCGCCGCTGGCGATGGCCTCGACCACGTCGTCGTAGCTGGTCTCCGGCCAGTCGGTACGGGCGGGCACCAGGTGCAGCACCTCGCCGTCGCGGACCGGGTGGCTGGACAGCGAGCGGTTCGGGTCGAGCTCGGTCCCGTCGGACAGTCGCAGGGCCCAACCGCCGTGTTTCTCGCCGGCGTCGGCGAGGTCCTCTCCGGCGTGCTGGAGGAGTTTCGGTAACAGCTCGGCCACCGGTGCCCGCGCCGGCAGGGCGACGTCGATGCGTCGCTGGGGCGCGGCGATGGACACGTGCGAGAGTCCGAGTCCGGGCGGCTGCGGCACTACCCTCTCCTGCCTTGACGGGTGGCACTCCGGGTGACCGGCGGAAGCATGGACGGCGTGCGCGGACCACGCCCGGTCGACGGCCACGACCGCGCACGGGCCGTCGACCGCGCCGCCCCCGCGACGTGCCACCCGACCGTCCCGGCACGTTAGCAGTCGCCACCAAGAACCGGGGCGCACGCTCACTCCGGGGGGATTGCGGCAGACCTTACGATGAGCCGGGCCTCCGGACGGGACGGCCGGTTCCCCGGAGTGGTGGGGGTTGGGTTCTCGTGTCAACGGTCATCGTCAAGCGACCACAGCGCCGCGCGGCACCGGACATGCCCGACGGCGAGCTGCTGATGGACCCGCTGCCGGAACTGCCGGGCCCCGGCGGACGCAGCTGGGTGCAGATCATGACGATCGTGCCGATGCTGGCCGGCTCCGGCGCCATGGCGCTGATGATGGGCGGTCGCGGCGGCGGCATGCTCACCTACGTCACCGGCGGCATGTTCGCCGCGTCGATGCTCGGTGTGGTGGTCGCGCAGGTACTGACGCAGAGCGGCCAGCCGAGCAAGCGGGAACTCATCGCCGAGCGCCGGGAGTACATGCGCCGGCTGGCGCAGAAGCGTCGGGTGGTGCGGCGGGCGATCCGCCGGCAGCGCGAGGCGATGTACTACCGGCATCCCGATCCGAGCAGGTTGTGGTCCACGGTCAGCAGCTTCCGGCTGTGGGAGCGCCGGCCGGCCGACAGCGACTTCGGGGTGGTGCGGCTGGCGCTGGGCCCCCAGCAGGTCGCGCTCAACCTGGTGTTTCCCGACAACCGCCCGGTCGACCAGCTCGAACCGGTGTGCACCGCGGCGTTGAAGCGCTTCCTGGACACCTACTCGGTGGTGCAGGACCTCCCGGTGGCGGTCGCCCTGCGCGGCTTCGCGCGGCTGTACCTGGACGGTGCGCCGGACCGGGCCCGCGCGATGGCGCGCGCCATCCTCGCCCAGGCGGCCACCTTCCACTCGCCGGACGACCTCCTGATCGCGGTCTGCACGTCCGAGGAGAACCTGACCCACTGGGACTGGCTCAAGTGGCTGCCGCACGCGCTGCACCCGGAGCGGTACGACGGGGCGGGCCAGGTCCGGTTGGTGGGCACCACCCTGGCGGGCCTGGAGGAGCTTCTCGACGACGTGATCGGCAGCCGTCCCCGGTTCACCGGCGGCGACTTCGCCGTCGACGGCCAGCACGTGGTCGTCGTCCTGGACGGCGGCGACCCGATCGGGTCGACCCACCTGTCGACCGAGGGTGGCGTCGACGGGGTCACCATCCTCGACCTGCACCAACGGCCGCCGCGCGTGCTCGACCGGTCGGCGCTGGTGCTGACCACCGCCGAGTCCGGGACCGTCACCAGCGTCAGCATGGACGGCAGCGACGAGGTGGGCCGGGCCGACGGGCTGCCGCCGGCGGAGGCCGAGGCGCTGGCCCGCCGACTCGCCCCGCTGCGGCCCTCGGCGCTGGCCACCGGCGACCAACCGATGACGGCGGAGCTGGGCCTGGCCGAACTGCTCGAACTCGGTGACCCGTTCGACGTGGACGTCTCCCGGACCTGGGCGTCGAGGCCGGAACGGGACCGGCTGCGGGTGCCTCTCGGCCTGGGGCCCGACGGCATCCCCGTCGACCTGGACATCAAGGAGTCCGCGCAGGACGGCATGGGCCCGCACGGCCTGCTGGTCGGCGCCACCGGCTCCGGCAAGTCGGAGCTGCTGCGCACGCTGGTACTCGCGCTCGCCGTGACCCACAGTTCCTCGATCCTCAACTTCGTACTGATCGACTTCAAGGGCGGGGCGACCTTCACGCGGTTGGACGGGCTGCCGCACACCAGCGCGGTGATCACCAACCTGGAGGAGGAACTCGCGCTGGTCGACCGGATGCTGGACGCCATCGGCGGTGAGCTGGTGCGCCGCCAGGAACTGCTGCGGTCGGCCGGCAACTACGCATCGGTACGCGACTACGAACGGGCCCGTGAGGCGGGCGCGCCGCTGGACCCGCTGCCCAGCCTGCTGATCATCTGTGACGAGTTCAGCGAGCTGCTGACCGCGAAGCCCGAGTTCGTGGACATGTTCGTGCAGATCGGCCGGGTGGGCCGGTCGCTGGGCGTGCATCTGCTGCTGGCCTCGCAGCGGTTGGAGGAGGGCCGGCTGCGCGGCCTGGAGACGCACCTGTCGTACCGGATCGGGCTGCGGACGTTCTCCGCGATGGAGAGCCGCGTCGCGATCGGCGTCCCGGACGCGTACGAGCTGCCCCGCTCGCCCGGGCACGGGTACCTGAGGTTCGGCACCGAGGAGCCGATCAGGTTCAAGGGCGCCTACGTGTCGGGTGTCTACCGGCGCAGCGTTGACGGGCGCCCGGTCGGTGCCGGATCGTCCCGCGCCGCCGTGCTGCCGTACGCGACGGGCTACCTGGAGCCGGTCGAACCGGAGGAACCGCCGGCGATCACCGAGGTGCCGGCCGACGACCCGCTCGGTGAGACCTTGCTCGACATCCTGACCGACCGGATGCGCGGCCAGGGCGCGCCCGCGCACCAGGTGTGGCTGCCGCCGCTCGGCGAGCCGGTCACGCTCGACGCGCTGATGCCCGAGATCGCGGTACGGGCCGACCGGGGTCTCGGCGTGGAGCAGCGCGACCTGCCCGGCCGGCTGCAGGCCGTCGTCGGCATCGTGGACCTGCCGTACGAGCAGCGCCGCGACCCCCTCTGGGTGGACCTGGCCGGCTCCGGCGGGCACCTGGCCGTCGTCGGCGGGCCGCGGAGCGGCAAGAGCACGCTGCTGCGCAGCCTCCTGTGCAGCCTCGCCCTCGGCCACACGCCACGCGAGGTGCAGTTCTACTGCCTGGACTTCGGCGGTGGCTCGCTCGCCTCGTTGCGCGACCTGCCGCACGTGGGTGGCGTCGCGAGCAGGTTGGACGGCGACCAGGTGCGACGTACCGTGGCCGAGCTGACCACCCTGCTCGCCGAGCGGGAGCGGCGGTTCGCCGACCACGGGGTCGAGAGCATGGACGCCTACCGCCGGCTCAAGGCCGAGGGGCAGTTCGCCGAGGACCCGTTCACCGATGTGTTCCTGGTCGTGGACAACTGGCTGATCCTGCGCAACGAGTTCGAGGAGCTGGAGGAGGCGGTCACCGACCTGGCCAACCGCGGCCTGGGCTTCGGGATCCACGTGGTCACCGCCGCGAACCGGTGGATGGACCTGCGGATGGCGGTACGCGACCTGTTCGAGACGACCGTCGAGCTGCGGCTCGGCGACCCGTCCGACTCCTCGTTCAACCGCAAGCTGGCGGCCAACGTACCGAAGGGGTCGCCCGGCCGGGGCCTGACCTCCCGGGGCAAGCACTTCCTGGGCGCGCTGCCCCGCGTCGACGGTCGGTCCGACGTCGAGAGCCTCTCCGCCGGGACGAAGGACCTGGTGGACCGGGCGCGCGCCGCGTGGAGCGGGCCGCCCGCACCGCGGGTCCGGCTGCTGCCCCCGGTACTGCGGTTCCAGGACCTGCCGGCGCCGGATCCGACCGCGCCCGCGCGGGTGCCGATCGGCATCGCCGAACACGACCTGCGGCCCGTCCACCTCGACATGGCCTCCGAACCGCACTTCCTGCTGTTCGGCGACGTGGAGTCCGGCAAGAGCGCGTTCCTCCGCGCGTTCGCGCGGGGTGTCACGGACCGCTACCCGCCCCAGCGGGCGCGGATCATCACCGTGGACTACCGGCGCAGCCTCCTCGGCTCGGTCGCCCCGGGTCACCTGCTGGGTTCGGGGTCCTCCGCCGCGGCCACGATGGACCTGGTCGACCAGGTGGCGACGGTGATGAAGGAGCGGCTGCCCGGCCCGGACGTGACGGCCGAGCAGCTGCGCAACCGGAGCTGGTGGTCCGGACCGGAACTCTTCGTCCTGGTCGACGACTACGACCTCGTCGCGAACGCCACCCCCAACCCGCTCCTGTCCCTGGTGGAGTTCGCCGCGCAGGGCCGCGACATCGGCCTGCACCTCGTGGTCACCCGCCGGGCCGGCGGCGCGGGCCGGGCCATGTACGACCCGCTGCTGTCGCAGCTGCGGGAGCTGGCGTCGCCGGGCCTGATGATGTCCGGACCACGCGAGGAGGGCCCGCTCCTCGGTGACCTGCGACCGCAGCTGCTGCCGCCGGGGCGCGGCTTCCTGGTCAGCCGTCGGCACCCGCCGCGGTTGATCCAGATCGCCTGGCTGGACCCGCCGACGTGAGCTGACCGCCGCTCGCC
>JBAUUM010000073.1:0-2004 GCA_049582705.1 Actinocatenispora sp. | reverse complement strand
GCCCCGCGCGAGCCGGGCGCCGACCCGACCGCCCCCCAGCGGGACGGCACGATCGCCGGGGAGACCGTCACCGGGGGCGCCGTCACCGGCGACGCCGGCACGGACGGGGACTTCGACGCCGTCTGGGCGGAGATCGTCGCCGACTACGACGCGCCCAGCAAGGATCCGGTACCGCCGTGGCCGGTGGCCGAGGACCTCGGTGACAGTGCGCCCCGGGACAGCGGTACCGGCACCGTGTCGACCGGCGCCGCCGGTGCGACGACGGAGCCCGCCCGTCGCCCGACGGACTGGCGCACCGACCCGGACAAACCCGACCTGGTCGACTCGCTGGACACCGGACTCGACGAGGGGGGCTACGAGCCGCCGCCACCACCGCCGATCCCCCGGCCGTCCCGGTACACGGCGCTGGCGATCGGCTCCATCGCCCTCGGGCTGGTCCTGTGCATCCGGCCGGACCTGCTGGGCATCGCGGGCATCGGCGAGGACGGCGGCCTCGCGGTCGGCTTCATCCTGCTGCTCGCGGGGGTCGTCACGCTCGTGCTGCGGCTCCGGCCGGGCACCGAGGAGGAGGACGACGATCCGGACGACGGCGCGGTGGTCTGAGGCTAGCCCCACCCCGCACCGGCCTGCCTCCCGGATGGGTCCACCCGCCGCCTCCTTCTAGGTTGATGGCGTACGAGCGCAATCCCAGCCTGGAGGCCCGACATGAACCTCGCCGACACGACCGAGCGCACCCGGCCCACGGGTGGTGGCAACAGGCCCACCGGCGCCCGTCGCGGCCTGATCATCTCCGGGGTCGCGTTCGCGGTCCTGATCGTCGTACTCGGCGGCGCGGTGCTGTTGTCGCTTCGTCAGGCCGTACGACCGACCCACCACGCCACCCCGCACCACAGCTACTCGGGCGTCCAGACGCTGCACGTGAAGGCCGGCTCCAGCGACATCGAGGTGGCGGCCTCGCACGGCAGCAGCAAGGACGTCTCGGTGGTGGAGGACCTGTCCTGGACCCACCGTCGACCGTCGGTGGCCATCGACCGCGCCGGGGACACCCTGGACGTGCACGCCCAGTGCCCCGACAGCGGACTGAGCTGGGGTTTCAGGACCTGCGGCGTGCGGGTCAGGATCACCGTGCCGGCGGACATGCCGGTCGACCTGGAGGCCGCCTCCGGTGACCTCACCGCGTCGGGGCTGACCCACGCGGTCCGGCTCCGGGCGTCCAGCGGCGACGTGTCACTGGACCGACTGTCCGGCCCGGTCGACGCGCGGGTCACCTCCGGCAACGTGCACGCCACGGCGCTGAGCTCCGAGACCGTGCGGACCCAGGCGGACTCCGGCGACATCTCCCTGGCGTTCAGGACCGCGCCGAAGGCGGTCACCGCCGGAGCCTCGTCGGGCGACGTGCACGTCGAGGTGCCCCGAGCCTCCGGCGGGTACCACGTGTCCAGCACGGTCGCCAGCGGCGACAGCGCCGTCCGGGTCAGCCGCAACGACGGCTCGGCGCGCCGCATCACGGTCCGGGCCAGTTCGGGCGACGTGACCGTCGCCTACCGCGACTGACCGGTCAGGACGACCCGGACGGGCTGCTCTTCTCCAGCCAGTCCAGTACCGGGTCGATCGCTGGCAGCGCACCGTGCCCGCTCACCGGCAACCGCTCGGAGCGGGCACCGTAGCGCACCGCCTGGTCGGCGAGGACCTTGCGGGGGAAGCGGTCGCCGGCCGCGATCAGCATCGGCGGCATCGCCGCCGGTACCCGCGGGTCCCGGCCGAGCAGCAGCGTCAGCCCGATCATGGGACGGCGCAGCAGCACCCCGGCCCCGGGCAGCCGGCGCCCCGGCAGGCCCGTCGGCTCGACCAGTACGCCGGCCAGCGCCGGGTAACGGTGCAGCGCGTGTGCCACCACCCAGGCGCCGGTGCCGTGCCCGACGAGGATGGCCCGGCTGGGCAGCGCGACGGCCTCCTGTACGACGTCGTGCACCCATTCGCGGCGGGTCACCGCGAACCGCCGGC
>JBAUUM010000072.1:0-1567 GCA_049582705.1 Actinocatenispora sp. | reverse complement strand
GGCCACCCGCTGCTCGGCCAGCCGGTGTCCGCCCCGGACGGCGAGCACGTCTGGCAGGGGCCGCTCGACGCCACGACCGAGCCGTACCTGCTGGACCACCAGGTGCAGGGCGCCGTCGTACTGCCCGGCACCGCGTACCTGGAGACGGTGCTGGCCGCCGCCCGCGCGCTGTCCGGGCCGGGCCCGGTGGCCCTCGCCGACGTCACGTACCACCAGGCGCTGTTCCTGACCCCCGGCGGCGAGCCGCCGACGCTGTCGGTGCGGCTGACCGACGAGAGCCCCGGCCGATGGTCGTTCGACGTGTCCAGCCTGGACAGCGGCGACGACACCTGGACCCGGCACGCGACCGGCTCGGTGCGTACGGCGGCGGACCTGGCCCGGCCCGCTCCGCTGAACCTGGCCGGCGTCCAGGACACCCACCCGGAGATCGAGACCGGCGACGACTTCTACGCCCAGTCCGCCGGGCTGGGCAACCAGTGGTGCGCCGCGTTCCAGGGCATCACCGACCTGTGGCGGGGCGCCGACTCGACGCTCGCCCGGATCGAGGCACCCGCCTCCCTCAGCCTCACCGGGTACGACTGGCATCCCGCCGTCCTCGACTCCTGCGGGCAGGTGCTGGCCTCGCTGATGCCGGCGGAGGCGTCCGCCGCGGGCACCGCGGCGTTCGTGCTCGGCGGCCTCGACGAGGTCCGGGTGTACGGCCCCGGCGCGCAGGCGCGGTGGAGCCACGCGACCCGGGTGACCTCGTGGCGCTCCGACTCGTTCGTCGGCGACATCACCATCACCGACGACGCCGGCACCGTACTGGCCGAGATGATCGGGCTGCGGCTGCAGTTCCTGGCGCCGGGCGGGCCGGCCCGGGACTCGCGTGGCTGGCTGCACGAGCTGGTGTGGCGGCACGCAGCGGCGCCGACGGCGACCCCGGGCGGTGCGCTGCTCGTCCTCGCCGACGAGGACGGCGTGGGCGCCGCGCTGGCCGCCGAGTGGGAGCGGCGCGGTCAACGCTGCGCCGTGGCCACCGTCGGCGACGGGTACCGGGCCGACGGCGGGCTGCGGTACCGGCTGGATCCGACCGCGCCGGAGGACTACCGCCGGCTGCTCGCCGACGTCCGCGCGGAACTCGGGGGTGACGCCTACACCGCGGTCGCCCACCTCTGGACGCTCGACGCGGACCCGACCGACCCGGCCGCACCCGTCGCGGACATCGCCGCGCGGGCCGAACGGCTCGGCTCGACCAGCGTCCTGCACCTGGTCCGGGCCCTCGCCACCACCCCGCTGCCCGGCGAACCCCGGCTGCACCTGGTGACCCGGGGCGCGCAGCGGGTACTGCCCACCGACACCGCCGCGTCCTGCTGGCAGGCGCCGGTCTGGGGGCTCGGCCGGGTCGCCGCCCGCGAGCACCCCACGCTGGCCTGCTGCCTGCTCGACCTGGACCCGGCCGCACCCACCGGCGCGGACCTCCTGGCCCAGGTACTGTCCACACGCGACGGTGAGGACCAGGTCGCGGTGCGTGGCGGGAACCGCCTCGTCGCCCGGCTCGTACCGGCCGCGCCCGCCGCCGCCGCAC
>JBAUUM010000071.1:0-4468 GCA_049582705.1 Actinocatenispora sp. | reverse complement strand
GCGGCCGTCGGTTCCGCGCGGGTCGGTCGGGCCTCCGTACGGGCCGGTGGCCCGGACGACGACCCGTTCCTGCCCGGCGGACCGCCCCGCAGCCGGGCGGAGGAGCGGCGCCGCGCCATGGCCGCCGCGAACACGCCGCAGGTGCGCAAGAAGCGGAAGCGTCGTCGGCGGATCATCGCCGGCATCGCGGTGCTGCTGCTGCTCGTCGGCATCGGCACGGTCGGTGGCACCTTCTACTTCACCACCGTGAAGCTGCCGGAACAGCTGCCGGCGCCGCAGGTCAGCAACATCTACTTCAGCGACGGCAAGACGCTGATGGCCCGACTGGGCACGCAGAACCGCACCATGGTCGACATCAGCAAGGTGCCGAAGCCGGTCCGGTCCGCCGTGGTGTCCGCCGAGGACCGGTCGTTCTACGACAACTCCGGTGTGGACTTCAAGGGCATCGTCCGCGCGGCGTGGGGACACGTCACCGGCAACGAGGACGCGGGTGGCGCCTCGACCATCACCATGCAGTACGCGAAGGCGGTCCTCGACCCCTCGCAGACGCACCGCTCCCCCACCGAGAAGGTGAAGGAAGCGGTCGCGGCGATGAAGCTCAACCAGAAGTACAGCAAGGACAAGATCCTCGAGTTCTATCTGAACACGACGTTCTTCGGTCGTGGCGCGTACGGCATCCAGTCCGCCGCGCAGGCGTACTTCGGCAAGAGCGTCAGCGACCTCACGCCCGAAGAGGCCGGGGTGATCGCGAGCGCCATCAAGGACCCGTACAACCTCGACCCCGCGAACAACCTGTCCGCCGCGCAGGACCGGTGGAAGTACACGATGGGCGGGATGCGGACCCTGGGCCAGTACCACAAGGCCGTCGACGTGGCCAACTATCCCAAGGTGAGCAAGCCCGACGCGAACAGCAACGGCGCCAGCATCGGACTGGACAAGCCGACCGGTCTGATCGTCCGGCAGATCAAGCACGAGCTGGTCGACAACGGCCAGTTCGACAGCATGAAGGAAGCCGACAAACAGCTGGCCACCGGCGGCTACAAGATCGTCACCACGATCGACAAGAAGGCCGAGGACGACGCGATCCGGGTCGCCAAGAACGAGCTGAAGGGCCAGCAGAAGGGCCTGGCCGACGCGCTGGTCTCGGTGCAACCCGGCACGGGCGCGGTGAAGGCCTACTACGGCGGTCAACGCGGTGACGGCTGGGACACCGCCGGCAACACCCATCAGCCCGGCTCGTCGTTCAAGGTGTACGTGCTCGCCGCGGCGCTGATGAACGGCTACTCCATCAAGTCGTACTGGAACGGTGACAGCGCGGAGAAGTTCACCGACCGTGGCGGCGACCACAAGGTGCACAACTCCGAGGACGAGATCTGCAACGACGGCGGAAAGGACCCCGAGGGGCACTACCACTGCAGCCTCACCGGCGCCGTCCGCAAGTCGCTGAACACCGTCTTCTACTACCTGACCCAGCAGCTCGGCAAGGACACCGTCATCCGGATCGCCCGGGACTGCGGGATCAGGACGCTCGTGCCGACCGGGTCCAACGGCGGTTCGACCGATCCGATCGACCTGACCAAGGTGTCGCCGGAGGAGGCCGCCACCAAGCCCGGCATCGGCAACGAGATCGGGTTCGGCCAGAACCCCGTCACCCCGCTGGACCACGCGAACGGCCTGGCGACTCTCGCCAACGGTGGCGTGTACACCAAGGCGCACTTCATCGCGTCGATGACCAAGGTGGACAGCGGCGAGACGTACAGCCCGAAGCCCGAGCACAGGCGGGTGTTCAGCAAGGAGATCGCGGCGGACATCGACTACGTGCTCAAGGGCGTGGCCACCCAGCCGAACCAGTTCATCCAGCCGAGCCGCGAGCAGGCCAACAAGACCGGCACCTGGCAGTACAACGACTCGAACTGGCAGAACTCGCACGCCTGGACGGTCGGGTACGTGCCCCAGCTCGCGGCGGCGGTCTGGGTCGGCAACCAGGAGGGCAACAAGCCGATCCTGAACGACCGCGGCACGGCCATGTACGGCTGGGACCTGCCCGGCTCGATCTGGGCGAAGTTCATGTCGGCGGCGCTCCAGGACATGCACATGCCGGCGCAGAACTTCCCGCCGCCGGCGTACGTGGGCAACAAGGCCAGCGGACAGTTCCCCGGCCCGGCGCCGAAGCCCAGCCCGTCGCCGACCCCCACCCCGTCGACCGGTCTGCCCAGCCCGGGCAGCTCGTCGCCGCCGCCGTGGCAGACCGGCAGCCCGAGTCCCGGCCCGAGCAGCCCCTGCCCGCCGTTCGCCTGTCCCGGTGGCCCCGGCCCCGGCCAGGGTCCGAACGGTCAGGACGGGGCGGCGCCGGACAGACAGTCCGGGGGCTGATCACCCGCCGTTCCACCCCCGTCCTGCCCCGTGACGGCGCCGGGTCCGGCGCCATGCGGCAGGATGGGGGGTCATGGAGCGGAGCATGACGGCCGACGCCCCGAACGAGCCCGCACGTGAGGACTGGTTCGTGGCGGGGCTGTCCGAGTCGACCGGCGGTCCGGTCGGCGCGCAGGCGGTACGGCCGGTCCGGCGGCGGTTCTGGACCCCCGTGCGGATCGTGCTCGCGCTGGCCTGCCTGGTCTTCGCGTTGCACTGGGTGCAGAAGGCACCGTGCCGGGACGGCGCGTGGACGGACCTGAAGCAGTACAAGGATCTCTGCTACACGGACGTCCTGGCCCTGTACTACGCGGAGGGCCTCGGTAACGGGGAGATCCCGTACGCCGACCACGACGTCGAGTACCCGGTGCTGACCGGCGCCTTCATGGGTGCGCTCGGCCTCCCCGTGCACGCCGCCGGTCAGCTGCTGCCGCATCTCAACCAGGGGCAGACCTTCTACGACACCAACGCCGTCGTGCTGGGCCTGCTCGGGGTGGCGAGCGTGGGCATGGTCCTGGCGCTCCGCCGTCGACGACCCTGGGACGCGCTGCTGCTCGCCGTGGCGCCCGCGATGCTGTTCACCGCGACCGTCAACTGGGACCTGCTGGCGGTGGCGCCGACCGTCGGTGCGATGCTCGCCTGGGCGCGCCGGAGACCGGCCCTGGCCGGGCTGCTGCTCGGCCTCGGTGTCGCCGCCAAGTTCTACCCGTTGCTGATCCTGGGGCCGCTGCTGATCCTGGCGCTGCGCGCCGGCAAACTGCGCCAGGCCGCCGTCACGGTGCTGGCCGCCGCCGCCACCTGGGTCGTGATCAACGTTCCGGTCGCCCTCGCGTTCCCGACCGCGTGGCAGCGGTTCTTCGACCTCAACTCGACGCGCGGGATCGACTGGGGCACCCTCTGGTACATCGGCGCGCACTTCCCGCGCGGCAGCGACCTCTCCGGCGTACCGCCGTTCACCTGGCTCAACACCGCCGACAACGTACCGACGCTGAACCTGCTGTACGGCGTGGTCTTCGCGCTGTGCTGCCTGGGCGTCGCGGCGCTGGCCCTGCTGGCCCCGCGCCGCCCCCGGCTCGCGCAGCTGGCGTTCCTGGTCGTGGCGTGCTTCCTGATCACCGGGAAGGTGTGGTCCCAGCAGTACGTGCTGTGGCTGCTGCCGCTCGCCGTGCTGGCCCGGCCCCGGTGGGGGGCGTTCCTCGCCTGGCAGGCCGCCGAGATCGGGTACTTCCTGGCCTTCTACGCGGAGATGATGGGCGCCAGC
This sequence comes from Actinocatenispora sp., assembly GCA_049582705.1. Classification (GTDB taxonomy): domain Bacteria; phylum Actinomycetota; class Actinomycetes; order Mycobacteriales; family Micromonosporaceae; genus Actinocatenispora. Next base: position 795 of record JBAUUM010000071.1, on the reverse strand, counting down.
GGTAAGAGCGTCATCCCCGAGTGGGTCTTCGTACTGTTCGCGATCTGCCGGCTGGTCACCCTGGCCGTGCTGTGCGGGTTCGTGGTCCGTGACGTCCTGCGTCCGCACCGGGACCTGGTCCGCGCCGACGGTGTGGACGACCCCGACGGCGGAGTCCTCGACCGGGCCCCGGACGTACTGTGGACCCGCCGGGAACCGGGCGGGTACGCCACCGCGGCGCCGCCCGCGCCCTCTTGACCCTGCCACGCCTGGCCCCGGCCCCGCGCACCACCGACGGTCCGCTGCTCCCGAGTACGGACCCGTCGACGTGTGTGAGGAGACCTGACATGAACGTGGCACTACCGGCCGACCTGGCCGAGCGAATCCCCCGGCTGTTCGGCGACCGGGGCACCGAGTGGGTGACGGCCCTGCCCGGGCTCGTCGGATCACTCTGCCGACGCTGGGACCTGACCGTCGTCGGCCCCGCGTTCTCCGGCGGCACCCACTCGTACGTGGCGCCGGTGCGGCGTGCCGGGCGGAACGGGCCGGATCTGGTCCTGAAGGTGCCGGTCCGGGACGACGAGAACTACGCGGAGGCGGCCGCGCTGCGCTGCTACGCGGGTGACGGCGCGGTACGGCTGCACGAGGTCGACCTCGACTCCGGTGGGCTGCTGCTGGAGGCGGCCGACGCGCGACGTTCGCTGCTCGCCGAGTACGAGGGTGGGCGGTTGCCGATGGAGGAGGTCGTCGGCATCGCCGCCGGGTTGCTGGGCGCGTTGAGCCGGCCGCCGTCCGGCGACCTGAGCTGCCCGGCGC
>JBAUUM010000070.1:0-2500 GCA_049582705.1 Actinocatenispora sp. | reverse complement strand
GTTGGGCGTCGCGGCCGACCAGCAACGTGGGTGCCGGGCCGAGCTGGGCCGGGCGGGACGCGGCGGCGCTCCCGGCCGGGAGGCGTTCGTCGGCCGTGGGCCGAGCTGGGCCGGGCGGGAGTCCCGGGTACGCGCCGGGTGCGTCGGTGAGGATGGCCTGGCGCAGCGCGACGAGGTCCGGGCCGGGGTCCAGGCCGAAGTCCTCGCGCAGTCGCCGGCGCGCGGTATCGAATGTGGACAGTGCATCGGACTTGCGGCCGTCGCGGTGCAGCGCGGTCATCAGCTGTGCGCACAGCCGTTCCCGCATCGGATGGTCCCGGCAGAGCCGGGTCAGCTCGGCGATGAGGTCGTGATGGTGGCCGAGTGCGAGGTCCGCGTCGACGCGCAGGGCCAGTACGTCGAGCCGCAGCTCCTCCAACCGCAGGGCGTCGGTGGCGGCGCCGGGACCGGGCAGCCCGGCCAGTGCGGGGCCGCGCCAGCGACGCAGCGCGGCGCGGCACACCTCGGCGGTGCCGGTGACGTCGCCGGACTTCCAGTGCCGGTGCGCGAGTTCGGCGTCGCGGGAGAACGCGGTGGCGTCCAGCTGGTCCGGGGTCAGCCGGAGCTGGTAGCCGGCCTGGTGGCTGACGATCGGGGAGTCCGCGCCGAACGCGACCCGCAGCGCCGACACCCGGTTCTGTATCTGGCGGCGCGCGGTGCGCGGCGGGTCGTCGCCCCAGACGGCGTCGACGAGCGCGTCGAGGGTGACGAGCCGGTTGCCGGCGAGCAGCAGGGCGGCGAGCACGGCGCGCTGGCGTGGACCGCCGAGCGGTGGGGAGGTGCCGCCGGGTGCGCGCGCCTCCAACGGACCGAGCACCCTGAACTCGATCACCTGTGCTCCCGTCACGTTGACCGAACACTCCGGGACGAGAGGATTACAGCAGCTTCGGGCAGTAAATGCCATATCTCTGTGACGAGCGGCAAGTTGTCGCCAATCGGACACGACGCGAAGGTTCGGGTCCGGGGTGGGCCACCACAGCGGGCGGCCCACCCCGGTCGCGTCCGCTACTGCGTCGGACAGCCGCTCGGTGGATCGTTGTACTCGTTGGTGTAGACGCGGACCAGCATCCGTGTGTTGCCGTACTCGGTGAGCGTCCACAGGTGCCCGTTGCCGTCCGAGTCGACCCAGTACGACATCGACTCGGTGTCGTTGACGTAGGTGCCCTGGGCGGCGCACACGCTGTCGCTGTCCTCCTCGTACCACAGCTCACTGCCGTGGCCGCCGGGCAACGTGCGGGCGATGAAGTACTGCGGCTTGGTGCCGGCCTCGTTGGGTCGCTGCACCACTCCCTGGATGCCCTCGAAGTTCGTCGAGGCGAGCTTGGTCGCGGTGACCGGTGTGCCGGAGCCGGTGGAGATGCGGTCCAGCAGGTCCGCGGTGGACCAGTTCACGATCCGCACCGCGGCCTTCGAGGCGGTCATGTCGGTGGTGCCCCGGTATTCCGTGGTGACCAGCGAATCGTCCGACCACTGCAACGACAGGGAGGAGAAGCAGAGCCGGTCGGTGAGCGTGGTCGGCTGGGTCGCGCAGCCGGACGGCGAGGTGTGGAACGCGCCGACCTCGAACATCACGTACCGGTAGCCCGCCGCGCACAGCTGCTCGGTGCCGTCGGAGTTGCCGACCTGGCCGACGTCGTTCGGCACCGGCGCGGCCTTGTTCGCCCCGCAGGTGACGTCGTCGGGCACCAGGTAGGTCTTCTCGGTGTCGAACACCATCACGCCCGACCCGTGCCGCGACACGAACAGGTACTTGCCGTACCAGGCGATGCCGCCGCCGTGCACGTCGCAGATCGGCGTGTAGGTCAGGCCGTTGCCGTTCGGGGTGTCCGGGTCGACGAGCAGCACGTGCCGGAACGCCTCGTGCGTGTCGTCGGTGTAGGGCCGCTGGATGAACGTGGCCCGCAGCCCGACCGACCGGCCGGTGTCGCTGGGTACGCCCGGGCAGCGTGCCCGGTTGCCGTCGAGGGCCTCCTGCCGCCACAGCGACACCACCTGGTCGGAGCCGGCGGAGTAGCCGGACTTCTGCTCGGCGTCCTGCGAGCTGGTGACCGCCTGCGGCAGCCACGTGTTCGAGGACTCCTCGTCGCCGTCGAAGCACCACGCCGCGAGCGTGTACTTCGCGTCCGCGGCGGAGATCGCGGACCGGGCGTTGGCGCAGACGCTGTCGGTCTTGTAGTGCATCTGGTGGTTGGTGTGCGCGTACACCTGCGCGAGGCCGGGGGCGCCGTCCGCGGCGAGTTTGCCGCTGTCGTACGCCGCCTGGATCGCGGCGGTGTTGGCCGCGGGCTCCGGCGTGTAGACGAGCTTCTGCAGGCCGGTGGTGCTCTGCCCGGAGTTCACATAGGGGGTCACGTTGTCCCAGCTCACCGCGTACGCGGCGGACGGTACGGCGACGGCGGCGGTGATGAGCGCCGCGGCCAGGAGGCGGCCACCCAGCCGCCCGCCGCGGACACCGCCGCGA
>JBAUUM010000069.1:0-8911 GCA_049582705.1 Actinocatenispora sp. | reverse complement strand
GGCCTGACGCCGCTCGTGCACGGCGTACTGTTCGGCGGGCCGAGCCGGGGGTGGTGTGCCGGCCCGCCCGGCGGAACACGGGAGGTCTTCGAGCCCGGACCGACGAACGGCCGTGACCGGGTGGCGGCGGCCTACGGCCGGGGCGGAGTGTGGCCGGGACCGTTGCCGTCGCCGTGACCGTCGTCGCGTCCCGACGCGTGCTGGTCGCCGGGATCCGACACGTCGACGAGGGGCGCGTCGTCGCAGTCGCCCGGCAGGATCAGTACGAACCCCTGTGCGTCGCAGATGGTGCCGGGGCCGATGATGGTCAGGGCGTTGCCCTGACGCGCGTTGCCAGCGTGGTCGCCGCGAGCGTGATCGCCGGCAGCGTGATCGCCGCCCGATGCGGCGGCCGGACCGGCCAGGACGAGGGCGAGGGCCGCACCGGTGACGGCCGCCAGCGAGTACTTCTTGATCTTCGTCATGCGCCATGGTTACCAGTGCGCGGGCGTGCCGGGAGCGGGGAACACGTCATGCCACCCGATGGCATGACATGACGGACCCGCCGGCCCCTGCGCCCTCGTGACTCTTCGTCCAAACGGAAGCGGTGGCGTGTGCGCTCGGACCACGTCCGCCGGACCGGTACGTCCGCACGATCACCGTCCGTGACCCGGACAGCAACGAGGTCGGTGGCGGCGAGCCGGCATGAAGAGGGCGAAGATTTGTTCGGCCCGGATGTCGATGTGCGCCCGACCCGTTCGACGTAAGGGTATGACTGACACGATGAGCGAGCCGATCTCGACACGCAATCTCGACCGGTACGGGTCCGCGGAGCTGCCGTGGAGCCGCCCGCAGGACATCCTCGCCGCCGATTCGCCCACGGCCGACCTGACCTTCTTCCTGGCGACGGTCCGACCCGACGGGCGGCCGCACTCGGCGGGTGTCGGGGCGGTCTGGACGGACGACACCCTGTACTTCGTGAGCGGACCGGGCACGCGCAAGTCGCGGAACCTGGCGGCGAACCCGGCGTGCAGCGTGTCGGTGCGCCTGCGCGGCATCGACCTGACGATGGAGGGCGAGGCCCGCCGGGTCACCAATGCGTCCACTGTGGACCGTGTGGCGGCCTTCTACCGTACCGGCGGCTGGCCGGCCACGGCGGAGGGCGACGTGCTGACGGCCCCGTACAGTGCGCCCAGCGCGGGTCCCGCGCCGTGGCATCTGTACCGCCTCACGCTGCACACCGCCGTCGGCGTGGCCGGCGCCGAACCCCACGGCGCGACCCGCTGGGACTTTCGGTCACCAGAGCCTGCCACGCGGACAGGAAGTCGGTGATGGGCAGGGTCGTACTGGACGTGTCGGCGTCCCTGGACGGTTTCACGGCGGGACCGAACGTCCGCGACGCGGAGCCGATGGGCGACGGCGGCGAGAGACTGCACGCGTGGATGGCCGGGGAGGGAGCCAAGGGCGAGATCGACGCCGCGGTCCGCCGGGAGGTGGACGCGAGCGTGGGGGCGACGGTCATCGGACGCCGCACGTTCGACCTCGGCCTACGTCCGTGGGGAGGTACGCCGTGGTCCGGTGTGCCCAGCTTCGTGGTCACCCACCGGCCGATGGCGGATCTCGTCGGCGACAACGGCGGAACGTTCGCCTTCGACGGGATGCGGGCCGCCGTCCGGCGGGCCCGGCAGGCCGCGGGGGACAAGGACGTCCTGGTGCTGGGCGCCGACGTCGCCCGCCAGCTGCTCCGGGCGGACCTGCTCGACGAGGTCCACCTGCATCTCGTCCCGCTCCTGCTGGGTGCGGGCACACCGCTGTTCGACGGCGAACGGGCCGAGCTGGTCGCGGTGGGAGATCCGGTCGCCGGCACCGCGACCCACCTCCGCTTCCGCGTCGTACCGGGCTCGGGCCGCACGTCCTGAGGCGTCGTTCCCCGCAGCGGAGCCGGATCGCCCGTACCCAATCGGGTGGCGTGTCGCACCCGGCGCCGCGTAGCGTCAGGTTTTTGATGACTGACTCCTGGGACACGATTGCCGACTGGTACGCCGAATACCTGCGCACCGGGTCCGCGCTCAACGACTTCGCCCGCGACATCCTTCTCGCCAGACTGCCCGATGATCTGTGTGGTCAGCGCATTCTCGACGTGGGGTGCGGGGAGGGGATCGTCACGCGCGCCCTGGCCGTCCGTGGTGCGTCCGTGTGCGGCATCGATCCGGTCCCGCGCATGATCGAGCATGCGCGGGCCGCGGAAACGGAACGGTCGACCGGGGCCCGCTACGCGGTGGACGACGGATGCACCCTGGCCACGGTCGCCACCGGCACCGTCGACTGGGTGACCGCCGGGCTGGCCCTGAACAACGTGCCCGACCTGGGCGCCGCGCTCGGGGCGGCCCGCCGCGTCCTGGTGGACGGCGGGCGCCTGGTCTTCACCATTCCACACCCGTGCTTCGAGGCGCCGCACGCGACGTGGACCGATGCGGGTGACGGCGGCGGACGCCGGGTGGTCGGCGACTACCTGACCGAGGGGTTCTGGCGGACCGCCGACCCCGAGAGCGTCCGCCGGGCCGGAAACCAGCACCGCACGGTGTCCAGCTACGTCGTTACGTTGCTCGCTCACGGGTTCCTGATCGAGTCGATGGCGGAACCCGCACCTGACCGGAAGGTCGCCGCCGCACAGCCGTTGCGGGCCACACTGCCGCCGTTCCTCCTGATCCGGGCCCGTCGGTCAGGTCAGGGCAGGGCGGGCGACGTGCGGTGAGCTGATGCGCCGCCGATGCGGACCAGCCGGCCCGCGTCCGCGGTCCGGCGCCCGTCCTCGGCGACCGGCGTCCCGCCGAGCAGGACGGCCCGTACGCCGCTGGGCAGCTGCCGCGGATCGGTGAAGGTGGCACGGTCGGCCAGCGAGTCCAGGTCGAGGACCGTCAGGTCGGCCACCGCGCCGGGGACGAGCCGGCCGCGGCCGGGCACCCCGAACCGGTCCGCCGGCAGCGACGTCATCCGGCGTACCGCCTCCGGCACGGTGAACAGGCCATGCCGTACCGCGTACCGGGCGAGCACCCGGGGAAAGGTGCCGTACATCCGGGGGTGGGTGTAGCGGGCCTCGATCGGCAGGCCGTCGGACCCGACCATGGACCACGGCCAGGCCAGCGCGTCCGCCACGTCCCGTTCGTCCATCTGGAACAGCACGACGGTCAGGGCGCCCCGCTCCTCCACGACCAGATCGCACAGGCAGGTGACCGGATCCGTGCCGCGTTCCGTCGCGATGCCGGCGAGAGACCGGCCCTCGTGGCCCAGGTTGTCCGCCCGGGTGAAGCCGGCCAGCACGATCCGGTCGCCGCCCAGGGCCAGTACGTTGTTCTCCAGCGTCTCCCACTCCCGGCGCAGGTCGTCGACGACACGGGCGCGGTCGTGCCGGTCCGCCAGTACGGTCAGGAGACCTGGCGTGCCCTCGGCCAGCGCCCACGCCGGGAACATCGCCGCGACCGTGGTACTGCCCGCCGCGTACGGGTACACGTCCGCCGTGACGTCGACCCCGTCCGCGCGGGCCGCGTCGAGACGGTCCAGCAGTTCCGGCATCCGCCCGTGGTTGCGCGGCGAGACCACCTTCAGATGGCTCAGGTGCACCGCGACACCGGTACGCCGCGCGACGTCGAGTGCCTCGTCGGCGGAGCGCAGGATGCCGTCGCCCTCGTTGCGCAGGTGTACGGCGAGGAGCTTCCCGTGTCGGGCCAGTACCCGGGCCAGCGCGTACAGCTCGGCCCTCGGCGCGGCGTCGCCCGGTGCGTACATGAGGCCGAGGGACAGGCCGGCCGCACCGTGGTCGAGGCCCTCCCGCAGCGCGTCGAGTGCCCCGCGCAGCTCGTCGGGTCGCAGCGGGCGCCGCGCGTAGCCGGCGACCGAGGCCCGCAGCGCGCCGTGCGGGACGAGCGCGACGGCGTTCGTGGGCAACGCGGACCGCGCCAGATGGTCGAGGTAGTCGGGGAACGTACGCCACGGCAGCGGATCGGGAAAGGCGCCCAGGACCGGCCCCGAGTACGTGCCGAGCAGCCCCGGGTCGGCGCCGACCGGTGCGCAGCCGTGCCCGCAGTTGCCCACGACGTCGAGGGTGACCCCCTGCAGCAGCTTGGGATCGGCGAACCCCGGCTTGAGCAGGGCGAGGTCGTCGTGCGCATGGACGTCGACGAACCCCGGGGTCACCAGGGCGCCGGTCACGTCCAGCATCGCCGCGTCGAGGCCGGCCGGCAGGACCCCGACCGCGCGGATCAGCCCGTCCTCGATCAGGACGTCCGCGCGGACCGGCCGGGCACCGGACCCGTCGACCACCTGCCCGCCGCGTAGCAGGAGCCGGCCGGCACTCACGGTCCGGCCACGTCGACGCCGTACCCGGCGAGCCGGGCGACCGCGTCCGCGACGTCGTCGACGACGGGGGTCGGGGCGGCGCCGTGCGACTGCAGGGTCTTGAGGCCGTGTCCGGTCAGGACGCAGACGACCAGGTCGTCCCGGGCGATCACGCCGTTTCCGCGCAGGGTCCGCGCCGCGGCGAGCGGCGCCGCGGCGGCGGGTTCGAGCAGCAGACCCTGTCTCCGGGCGAGGATCTCGGCGGCCTCGGCGATGTCCGTGTCCTGCGCCGCCACCGCGGCCCCGCCGGACTCGCGCAGCAGCCGGAGGGTGTAGGTGCCGTCGCCGGGGTAGCCACGCAACGGGTCCGCGATGCCGGAGGCGATGGTGTCCACATCGGACCAGGCGCGCACCTCGGTCAACCCGTGCGCGTACGCGTCGGCGATCGGCGCGCAGCCACTGGCTTGCACGCCGACCAGTCGGGGCAGCCGGTCGATCTGCCCCGCGGCGTGCAGTTCACGGAACGCGGTGAGGATGCCGTGCACGAACGGTCCGGCACCGACCGGCACCAGGATCCAGTCGGGTACGGCGGACGACTGCTCGGCGATCTCGTACCCGGCGGTCTTCATGCCCGCGATGGCGACCGGGTTGACGAACGTGGTGGTCAGGTTGATCCAGCCGTACCGGTGTGCCAGCGCGCGGCCGATGGTGAACGCGTTGCTGTAGTCGCCCCGGACCCGCAGCACCACCGCGCCGTGCGCCTGCGCCATGACCAGCTTGCCGGGCGGTACCGCCTCGGGCATCAGCAGCACGGCCCGCAGCCCGGCGCGGGCGGCGTACGCGGCGATGGATCCCGCGGCGTTGCCGCTGGAGGCGCAGAGCACGGTGGTCGCGCCCCGCTCGCGGGCGTGGGCCAGGCCGACGGCGGACGCCCGGTCCTTGAACGAGCCCGTCGGGTTCAGCTGGTCGAGCTTGAGGCGGAGATCCGCGAGCCCGCACCAGTCTCCGGCCGGGCCGGCCGACAGCAGCGGTGTGTTGCCCTCGCCGAGGGTCAGCCAGGCGGAGTCGGCGGCGACGGGCAGCCGCCCCGCGTACCGCCAGACCCCCGGCAGGGTGCCCGGCGCCGGCAGCGGCCCGTCCAGGGGCGGCAGGACGACCGGCGCCCCGCACCGGGCACAGTAGTCGGGGACGTACATCGACTGCGGTGCCTCGCAGGCGACGCAGCGGCCGGTCAGCCCGGTCGGCAGCGGGTCGGAGGTCATCGGTGTCCTTCGGGTGCGGTCGCCGGCTCCCGTCGTGGTACGTGCGGCGGCGTCAGAACCGGCTGAGGTCGAGGGTCACCGTCTTGAGGTCGGTCATCGCGAGGATCGTGTGTCGGCCACCGAGCCGGCCGACACCGCTGCCCGTGCCGGACGCGCCGCCGAACGGGACGTGGATCTCCCAGTAGGCACTGTGCTCGTTGATGTTGACGATGCCGGTGCGCAGGGCCTCGCTGACCCGTATCGCCCGCGCCACGTCGCGGGTCCACACCGACGCCGACAGGCCGAGCCCGCTGGTGCCGGCGACCGCCAGGGCCTCGTCCTCGCCGTCGACCGGGACGACGGGTGCCACGGGACCGAACGACTCCTCCCGGGCGAACAGGGCGTCCGGCGGGACGTCGTCGAGGACGGTGGGCGCGAAGAACAGCGGACTGCCCAGCTCGGGCATCCGTCGGCCACCGGTCAGCACCGTCGCGCCGCGGTCCACGGCGTCGGCGACGTGCCGGTCGTTCTTGGCCGCGACGGGTTCGTTGTTGAGCGGCCCCATCCGGGTGTCCGCGGCGAGCGGGTCGCCGACCCGGTAGGTCTCCGCCTCGCGGGCGATCAGCTGCGCGAGTTCGGTGGCCACGCTGCGCTCGCAGAGCACCAGTTCGGTCGCGGCGCAGGTCTGCCCGGCGTTCAGGAAGCACGCGAACGCGAGGGACGCGGCGGCCTTCGCCAGGTCCGCGTCCGCGAACACGATGGTCGGGCCGTTGCCGCCGAGTTCCAGCAGCTGCGGCTTGCCCGCGGCCCGGCTCGCGATCAGGTGTCCGGTCGCGGTGCTGCCGGTGAAGCCGACCGCGTCGGTACCGGGATGCGACACCGCCGCGTCGCCGACCACGGGGCCGGCGCCGGTGACCAGGTTGACCACCCCGTCGGGTACGCCCGCGGCCTGCAGGCATTCGGCGAGCCGGACCGCGCACAGCGACGTGCTCGGGGCGGGCACCCAGACGATCGCGTTGCCGCTGGCGATGCCGGGCGCGAGGTACTCGGTGGGGATGTTGACCGGGAAGTTCCAGGGCGTCACCACGGCGTAGACGCCGCGCGGCTGCCGGAACGACATCGCGCGCTTGTTCGGGTCCTGGAGCGGGATCCACGCACCCTCAAGGTGCTTGACCAGCTCGGCCGCCTCGTTGAAGCCCTCGACGGCGAGGTCTACCTCGGCGTACGCCTCGGTGTGCAGCGGCTTGCCCTGTTCCAGGGCGATCGTGCGGGCCAGGTCGTCCCGCCGCTCGTGCAGTACCTCGGCGATGCGCCGGCACAGGGTCGCGCGTTCGAACACGGTGGTGGTCCGGAAGTCCGCCCACGCCGCGCGGGCCGCGGCCACGGCCCGGTCCACGTCCTGGACGCTGCCGGCGACGACGTCGGCGAGTTTCTCGCCGGTCGCGGGGTTTCGCGCCGGCATGGTGCTGCCCTCGGCGCCCGGTGCCCAGCTCCCACCGATGAAGAGGCCGGTCGTGTCGACTGAGGTCACCTCAGCACCTCCCACTTGCATATAATGCAAGTCGCTTGCTTAATATGACTTGTTCGTGACCCTAGGGGCGTGCCCGCGGCCCTGTCAATCGGCGCCGTGACCAGCAGCGCGGCCCCGCACCAGCCGCCCACGGCCTGCCGTCCGCCGTACGACGGGGGCGGCGGAACGTCGGGCGGCGGGACGACATCCCGAAGGAGCCTTCCGTGAGCGAGAGCCTTCGTCGAAGCCTGCGCGTGATCGACGCCCTGGCCGACGAGCCGGCGACGGCGACCCAGGTGGCCGCGATGACCGGGGTCAGCCTGTCGACCGCCGTGCGGCTGCTGCAGGTGCTCCACCAGGAGGGTTTCGCCCGCCGGGACAGCGCGGGCCGCTACGGCACCGGCACCCGGTTGCTGTCGATCGCGCACCGTGCCGTGGCCGCCATGGACGTACGGCAGGCCGCCGCGCCGGTGCTGCGGCGCCTCAACCGGGACACCGGCCAGACCGTGCACCTCGGTTACTTCGACAGCCCCACCGTCGTGTACCTGGACAAGTACGACGGGACCGCGCCGGTGCAGATGTACTCACGCATCGGCCTCGCCGCGCCGCTGCACTGCACCGCCATGGGCAAGGTACTGGCCGCGCACCTGCCCGAGGAGGAGCGCGCGCACCTGGCCGGAACCCTCGACTACCCCCGGTTCACCGACCGGACGGTCGGCTCCGCCGAGGAGTACCTGCGGGAGCTGGCGGAGATACGCGAGCGCGGCTACGCGCTGAACCTCGGGGAACACGAGACGGTGATCTCCGCCGTCGCGGTGGCTCTCGTGCGGCCCGACGGCCGGGTCGAGCACGGGGTGGACCTGGCGGTGCCCAACGTCGTCGTGACCGACGACGATCTGCTGGCCCTCGTCCCCAGGGTGGTGCAGGCGGCCCGGGAGATCGAGGCCCTCCTCGGCTACCGCTGAGAATGCTGCGGCGGGTCCTGCCGGCGCGGCGTGCCGCGCCGGCAGAACGTCACAGGCCGCAGGAACCGCGGTCGAGGTGGAAGAACTTCGTGTTGGCCCAGCGGCAGAGTCGGACGCCGACGATGACACCGGCGATCGTGACCAGGGCGGGCAGGTAGCCGGAGGCGACCTGGATGATCGGGATCGCCGGGCATCCACCCGAGATCGCCCAGCCGGTGCCGAACAGCACGGCGCCCGGGACCACGCCGGCGTGGATGCGCCCCGGTGTCCGGCGGACCCGGATGATCGCGAAGACGACCACGATGATCGCGACGGCGCCGGCGAAGGCGAACAGCATGCGCGGGTCCTGGAACGTGAACATCCGGTTCAGTTCGGCGTAGTCGCCGAAGCCGATGTTCGCCACGACGAAGCCCAGGGCCAGCCCGGTGATGATGTTGGCGAACAGGATCGCGCCGCGGGTCTGCATCAGATCACCTTCCACAGCAGGTACGACACGAGCGCGGCGGTGCCGAAGAAGACGGCGGTCGCCACGAGGCTGACGGGGCGCAGCCGGCCGCAGCCGCTGAGGCCGTGACCGGAACTGCATCCGCCGGCGAGGCGGGTACCGAAGCCGACGAGGATGCCGCCGAGGAACAACACGCCGACCATGGTCTTCGGGTCGTCGGTGACCAGCGTCCGGAACCCGTCGCCCATGTCCGACCGGATCTTGAAGTGTCCGCTGGTGGTCGCCGCGATCCATCCGCCGACCAGGATCGACAGCAGCAGCGCGGCCTGGGTGAGCAGCGGCGCGGCCCGTTGGGTACTGACCGGTGCCCGGCTCGGCGCCGGTCGGGTGGCCGGCGCCGGGGGCCGCGGCGCGAGGGCAGTGGCCTGCGCCGATG
>JBAUUM010000068.1:0-11548 GCA_049582705.1 Actinocatenispora sp. | reverse complement strand
CCCGCGCCGTCCCGTCGTGGCCGGGCGTGACTTCGGGCGGCGGCCCGGTCGACCGGACGGTGCCGCCTCGGCCGGTGCCGCCGGCGGTGGTGCCACGAAGGTCCGTGGTCCCGGGGCGAGCTGGGTGAGCACCGGATGGCCGGGCCGTGTCCGGCAGATCGCCGCCGTGATGCCGGCCCGGCGGGCGAGGGTGTGCACGTCCCGGGCGTTGTCGTCGGTCATGAGCGTGACCACGGTGCCACCCGCACCGGCGCGGGCGGTCCGACCGGACCGGTGCAGGTACGCCTTGTGGTCGACCGGCGGGTCGGCGTGGATGACCATCGCCACGTCGTCGACGTGGATGCCACGGGCCGCGATGTCGGTCGCGACCAGGGTCGAGGCGCTGCCGTCGGAGAACGCGAGCAGGTTACGGTCGCGGGCGTTCTGCGCCAGGTTGCCGTGCAGTTCCACGGCGGGTACACCGGCGGCGATCAGCTTGCGGGTCAGCGTCTTCGCGCCGCGCTTGGTGCGGGTGAACACCAGCTTGCGGCCGGCGGCGGCGGTCAGGTCGACGAGGACGGGAAGCCGGTCGTCGTGGCTGACGTGCAGCAGATGGTGCTCCATCGTCGAGACCGGGGACAGCGACGAGTCGACGCTGTGCGTGACCGGCTCGGTGAGGTAGCGGCGCACGAGCACGTCGACGCCGGCGTCCAGGGTCGCGGAGAACAGCAGTCGCTGGCCGTCGCGGGGCGTCGCGTCGAGCAGGCGTCGCACCACGGGCAGGAAGCCGAGGTCGGCCATGTGGTCGGCCTCGTCGAGCACGGTGATCTCCACCGCGTCGAGGTGTACGTGGCCGGTCTGCAGGTGGTCGGCGAGCCGACCCGGGCAGGCGACCAGCACGTCGATGCCGGCACGCAGCGCCGAGACCTGGGGTCCCGCGCCGACGCCGCCGAAGACGGTCAGTACGCGCAGGGACAGTGCCTTGGCCAGCGGCGCGATGGTGGCCTCGATCTGGGTGGCCAGTTCGCGGGTCGGCGCGAGGATCAGCGCGCGGGGTCGGCCCGGACGTCGCCGTGGGCCGTCCGCTGCGATCCGGGTGAGCACCGGCAGCACGAACGCGAGCGTCTTGCCCGAGCCGGTGCGCCCGCGACCGAGTACGTCGCGGCCGGCCAGCGTGTCGGGCAGGGTCGCCTGCTGGATGGGGAACGGTGTGTCGATCCCGCCGTCGGCGAGCGCGGTGGCCAGCGTGGCGGGCAGCCCCAGCTCGGCGAACGTGACGGCCGGCGGGGGCGAGGAGTGGGTAGGCGTGGTACGAGGGCGGCGTGCCGCCATGAAGTCTCCGAACGTTGATGCGTGTTCCGCCCAGCGCGGGTCGCCATGGTCCAGGCGTGCGGTGCGGCGTCGAGCCTTGGCTGGGATCGATGTGGCGCGAGCCTTGCCCCCTACCTTACGCGAGAGATCCGGCTACCCGCGCGGTGACAGTCGGTGAGCCGCCCTCGCCGGGCGCCGGACGCCCCGTGGTACCGGCTGTCAACTGGGACGAAGAGGACGTCGGGTGTCATCGGGCGGCGGAGGAGCGCCCGGTGAGGTGATGATCACCCGGTCGTCACCCGCTGCCGGTGCGGGTACTCGGGGGAGCGGCCCTGGAAGGACAGGATGCCCGGATTCTGGACGACGCCCTCGCGGATCTCGATGGCCCGGCCGATGGTCGGGTCGGCGTCCCATCCATGCGGACCGGTGAGGACGGAACGCAGGAACGGCAGGATCGCCTCGCTGATCTCCCAGGTCGCCGAGTTCCACAGGTGTGACGGGCTGTGGTCGACTCCGTAGTGGTGGACGTCGTCACCCACCACGAACATCGGGTCGGCGAAGGTGGTGGGGCGTGCCCAGTCGAATCCCATGCCCTCGTCGCAGGACACGTCGACGATGAGGCTTCCCGGTGCGAAAGCCGACAGGTCGTCCTCGATGAGGAACATGAGCGGTGCGTCGGTGTCCTGCAGCACGCAGTTGACGACGATGTCCTGTTCGGCGAGGAACCGCGCGAGCGGTACCAGGCCGTGGTCGGTCATGATCCGGCTGCGCCGGGGCTCCGCGTCGTCGTGGTCGAAGTGGGACATGCGCACGGAGTGGATCGGTGAGCCCACGGCGGCGACGTCGCGGTTGGTGATGACGTGTACCTCGTGCACGCCGTGGGCGGTGAGGGCGGTGACCGCGCCACGGCCGGTCGCGCCGAAGCCGATGACCGCCGCGCGCAGCCGACGGCCGTAGACGCCGGTGGTACCCCGCAGCTGCAGGGCGTGCAGTACCGACGCGTACCCCGCCAGCTCGTTGTTCTTGTGGAACACGTGCAGGTTGAACGTGCCGCTGGCCGTCCAGTGGTGCATCGCCTCGAAGGCGATCAGCGTCAGCCGCCGGTCGATGGCCAGCTGGGTCAGGGCGTCGTCCTGTACGCAGTGCGGCCAGCCCCACAGGACCTGACCCGGGCGAAGCTCCGCGAGGTCGCTTGCCAGCGGCTTGGGCAGCGCGATCACGTCGCAGTCCGCGACGAGCTGGTCGCGGGGGAGCAGCCCGGCGACGTGCGGCGCCAACTGCTCGTCCGGCACGCCGTAGTCCTCGCCGTAGCCGCGTTCGAGGTAGACGTGCTCCCGAAGGTCGGCGTCGATCCGCTCGACGTGGCGGGGGTGGATCGCGAGCCGCCGCTCGTTCTCCTTGTGTGACCGTGACATGACTCCGAGTTTCAGTAGCGGCACAGGCGCTCCAGGGTCGAGGGTGGTGGTACGGCAGCGGGCACGGGTGACCGGCACGCCGGCACACGGCGCGCACGTCCCGGGACGGGCGGTGGATCAGGGGGTGGGGAGGCCGCCGTCGATCACGGTGGCGGGCGCGGCCGTCCAGGCGTTGGCGGTGGGTGCGGTCGCCCAGGTGTTGGTCGCCGGCGCAGGCGGCTGGTTCCACAGCCGCGGCTGTTCCTGGCTCATCAGCAGCAGCGGCGCCACCGCGGCGAGGATCGCGGATCCGCGGTCGGTGTTGCTGCCGTCCGCGGCGACCGCCATCGCGACGCCGGCCGCGTCGGTCGCCGTTTCGGGCGGCACGACGAGAAGGTCGATCCGGCGACCGTTCGGGCAACTCGCGCTGAGCGTGTGCGCGTCGACCGCGCCGAACCAGGACAACTCGATCCGTCGGCCGTCGACGGCGAGATGGCCGGGAGCCTTGACCCAGCTGGTCAGGCTGACCGCCACCCGGCTCACGTACCCACCGTGCTCCGGGCCCGCCTCGGCCAGCCAGGCGTCCAGCGCCTCGATCAGCGGGGGCAGCTCCGCGCGGAGGTTCCTGGACCGGGGCCACCACGCGCCGTCCAGCTCGCCACGACCCTGCCCGCTCGGCGCCATCCGCAGCCGCAGCATCATGCCGGCCAGGAACTCGTCACCACCGGCGCTGGTCCGGACGTTCTGTTCGTCAACCATGGCGCCGGCCCCTTTGCCCGGCCCCGAAGGGCCGGCACGAGTGGATCACCCAGGATCACGCCGGCAGGGTGCACAACGATGGGGGGCGACGTGGGAAGGTCCTCGGTATCTTCACCCTACACCTCCGGGCGACTACGAAATGTGGTCACAACGCCCGGTCGATGGCGGCGCTTCTCGTGCCCCGGCGGTGCGGACGCCTGCTCCGCGAACGGCCACCGGCACCCAGGGAGCGCGTGCCGGCCGAGGCGTCAGAGTGAGAAACCGGCCGGGAACGGGTCGCTCGGATCCAGCAGGTACTGGCCCATCCCGGTGACCCACGCTCGGCCCGTGATGGTCGGCACCACGGCGGGCAGCCCGCCGACCGTGGTGGCCTCGACCAGCCGGCCGGTGAACCGGGTGCCGATGAACGACTCGTTGACGAACGGGGTGTCCAGGGGCAGCTCGCCCCGCGCGTGCAGCGCGGCCATCCGCGCCGACGTGCCCGTACCGCAGGGAGACCGGTCGAACCAGCCGGGGTGGATCACCATCGCGTGCCGCGAGTGCCGGGCCGTCGAGTCGGGCGCGGCCAGGTAGACGTGGTGGCAGCCCCGTACGTCCGGTTGCTCCGGATGCGTCGGCGCGGCCTGCTCGGTCACCGCGTCCATGATGGACAGTCCCGCGCGCAGCAGGTCGTCGCGGGCGGACCGGTCGAACGGGATCCCGAGCTGCGCCAACGACACGATCGCGTAGAAGTTCCCACCGAACGCCAGGTCGTAGCGGACCTCGCCCAGCCCGGGCACGGTGACGGTGGAATCGATCGCGACCGCGAAGGACGGCACGTTGCGGATCGTCACCGCGTCGGCGTGCCCGTCGGAGACCGCGACGTCGGCGACGACCAGCCCCGCCGGGGTGTCCAGCCGTACCGTGGTCACCGGCTCGGTCACCGTGACCATCCCGGTCTCCACCAGTACGGTCGCCACCCCGATCGTGCCGTGCCCGCACATCGGCAGGCAGCCCGACACCTCGATGAACAGCACACCCCAGTCGGCGTCCGGCCGGGTCGGCGGCTGCAGGATCGCGCCGGACATCGCGTCGTGGCCCCGCGGCTCGTTCATCAGCAGCGTGCGCAGGTGGTCCAGGTGGGCCATGAAGTACCCGCGGCGCTGCATCATCGACTCGCCGGGCAGCACCCCGACGCCACCGGTGACCACCCGCGTGGGCATGCCCTCGGTGTGTGAGTCGACGGCGGCGAAGTATCTGCTGGCGCGCATCAGTCCGCCAGCAGCGCCCGACCGGCGGCGCTGTCCAGGAACTCGACCGCCCGGCCCACCTCGGCGCGCACCTGCGCCTCCTGCGCCGGGCTCAGCGGTCCGCGCGGCGGGCGGCACGGACCGCCCGGCCGGCCCACCAGGTCCATGCCCAGCTTGATGGCCTGCACGAACTCGGTGCGCGAGTCCCACCGGAACGCCGCCACCAGCGGCTCGTACAGCGCCCGTGCCCTCGCCAGATCACCGGCCACGGCCAGCTCCTGCAGCCGCGCGCAGGCCGCCGGGAACACGTTGGGGAACCCGGCGAACCAGCCGACCGCCCCCATCAGCAGGCTCTCCAGGACCACGTCGTCGGCGCCGGCGTAGATGTCCAGGCCGGGCGCCTGCTCGGCGATCTCGCGGACCCTGCGTACGTCGCCGGAGAACTCCTTGACCGCGACCACGCCGTCGATGTCGGCCAGTTCCGCCAGCAGCGCGGGGGGCAGGTCGACCTTCGTGTCGATCGGGTTGTTGTAGATCATCACCGGCAGCCCGACCTTCGCGACGGCGCCGAAGTGGGCGACCAGTTCGCTCCGGTTGGCCCGGTAGACGATCGGCGGGAGGCTGAACACCCCGGACACGCCGGCCTCGGCCGCCTGCTCCGCCCAGCCGACCGACTGGTGCCAGCCGGGCGCGGACACGCCCGCCAGTACCACGCCGTCGGCGCCGACCGCGTCCACCGCGGTGCGCACCGCGGCGGCCCGCTCGTCGTCGGACAGCGAGGTGTACTCGCCGAGCGAGCCGTTCACCGCGACACCCGCGCAGCCGTTGTCCACCAGCCACCGGCAGTGCGCGGCGAACGCGTCCAGGTCGGGTCGCAGGCCGCCCGGGGCCGTCGGGTCGGTCGCGTACGGCAGCGCCGCCGCGACGACCACACCGTGCCATGCGTCAGTCATGGCTGTCCTCCTTCGCCTCGTCCTGCGGCGTCGGGTCGAAGCCGTCCGGGTCACCGGCCAGCTCCGACAGGCTCATCGGCGTCACCAGCGTCCTGGTGGTCAGGGTCATCGGGTCCGCGAGATCCCCCGCGTCCCGCCCGGACAGCCCGGCGGTCAGCGCGGTGAGGTTCGCGCCGCAGATCCGGCCCTGGCACCAGCCCATCCCGCACCGCGTCGTCAGCTTCATCGTGCGCAGCCCGGTCGCGCCCAGCTGCTCCACCGCCTCCCGGACCCGACGGTAGGGCACCTCCTCGCAGCGGCACACCACGGTGGCGTCCGACAGCCAGCTGCGCCAGCCGTCGCGTACCGGGTAGACCACGGACAGCGCCGCGGCGAACCGCCGGTACCGGTCCCGGGCGCCCTGCCAGGCCGCCGCCCGCGCCGCGTGGCCCCGTTCGCCCAACGTACCGAGGTCGACCGTGGTGGCCAGGCCGGCCAGCGCGCCCTCGGCGGCGGACAGTACGGCGCCGCCGATGCCGGTGATCTCACCCGCCGCCCACACGCCGGAGCGGCTCGTGCGCTGCCGGTCGTCCACGGTGACCACCGGGCTGCCGTCCGGGCCTGGTTCCGTCTCGCAGCCGAGGGCGAGCGCCAGGTCGAGCTGCGCGGTGAAGCCGTACCCGACCGCGACCGCGTCGACGTCGACGCGGCGTTCCGACCCGGGTGCGATCGTCCAGTCGGGCCGCAGCTTCGCGACGGTGGCGGCCTCCACCCGGTCGGTGCCGTGCACGGCCACGACGGCCCGGCCCGGTCGTACCCGGACCCGGTGGCGGGTGAGCGTCGCGGTGTAGCGGGCCGCCTCGGCGACCTTCTCCGGCGCGAACGCCATCGCCCGTGGCTGCCGCAGCCAGCCCCGGGTGTGGTTGGCCTCCAGTACGCCGGCCACCGTCGCACCGGCCTCGATCAGCCCGGCCGCGACGGGGAGCAGGAACGGTCCGGTGCCGGCCACCAGAACCCGCTGCCCGACCAGGACCCGGGAGCCCTTGGCGAGCGCCTGCGCGGCGCCGGCGGTGAACACGCCCGGCAGCTCCCAGCCGGGGAACGGCACGCTCCGGTCGTGCGCTCCGGTGGCGAGGACCACCCGGGGCGCGGCGACGCACCCGATGTCGACCGCCCGCCCGGAACTGGTGTCGGCGAGGTACAGCAGGGCGCCGCCGCCGACCCGTGGCTCGGCGGCCCACACACTGACCTGCTGACGCTGGGTGACCCGGCGGTGCCGGGTGAGCCGGGCCATCAGCGCGGCCGCCTCGGACTGGCGGTCCCGGTCGCTCCCGGTCGGTTCGGCGCCGTCGGCCGGCTGCCGGTGGTACTGGCCACCCGGTCGCGCGTCGGCGTCGAGCAGGAGCACCGTGGCGCCACCGTCGGCGGCCTGTACCGCCGCGTTCAGCCCGGCGGGGCCCGCGCCGACCACGACCACGTCGGCTGCTCGGGTCGGTATCACTGGCCCACCTCGTCCTCGTTCGGCTCGGCCGGGCCGGTGCGGATCTCGTCACCCGGCGCCGCGGTGTACCGGCAGGCCCGGACGCCCGGCGTCCCGTTCACGGTGACCAGGCAGTCGAAGCAGACGCCGATGCCGCAGAACACCCCACGGGGTCGACCGGTCTGCCGGGTACGACGCCAGGACAGCCGGCCCTCGCCCAGCAGGCAGGCCGCCACCGTGTCACCCGGCCGCAGCGGCACCGGCACACCGTCCACCACGATCTGATCGCCGGCCGGTGCGGTCGTGTCGTCGCCGGTCCGGCGCGGCCCGCGAGGTTGTCCCGCGCGTGCGGTGCGGGTCATCGGATGCCCTCCGCTCCGGAAGATGGGGAGCCGGTGCCCCGGCCGCGGCGGGCCGGGGGGTCGTCGGTGTCCGACGGGGATGACAGGCCGGGCCGGTCCGCGGCGAACGGCGCCGGGTCGAGGCTGGGGGTCTGCCCGCCGACCAGTTCGCCGATCAGCCGGCCGGTCGCCGGGGCGAGACCGATCCCGGCGCCCTCGTGCCCGCTGGCGTACCAGAGTCCCGGCAGCTCCGGATCGGGCCCGATGACGGGCAGATGGTCCGGGCTGTACGGCCGGAAGCCGCCGTACGCCCGCATCGCCTGGGCCACCCCGAGGGCGGGGAACAGGGCCAGCGCGCCGGCGGCCAGGGTGCGCAGTACCGAGACCGGGATGTCCGCGCCGAAGCCGCGACGCTCCCGGGTGGATCCGATCAGCACGGTGCCGGAACGGGTCGACTCGACCACCGCGGCGGCGGACAGCCCGGTCTCGTCGGAGTCGACCTCCGCGATGTAGCCGGCGTCGTACACCTTGTGCCGCACGATCGGGGGCAGCGGCTCGGTCACCAGGATCACGCCGCGACGCGGCTCGACGGGCAGCGTCCGCCCGGCGAAGCCGGCGATGCGCCCCGACCACGGCCCGGCCGCGACGACCACGTGCGGGGTGCTCACCGAGCCGGTCCTGGTGCGTACGGTGAGGCCGTCGGTGGTCCGACCGATGCCGGTGACCTCGGTGTAGGGCACCACGCTCGCGCCCCGGGCCGCCGCGGCGGCCAGTATCGCGGTCGCCGCCAGTACGGGCTGCACCTGGGCGTCCGCCGGGTACCAGACCGCGGCCGCGACGTCGCGGGTGAGGTGCGGTTCCAGGTCCAGGAGGCGGTCGGCGTCGACCTCCTCGGCCTCGGTCCCGGCAGCCCGCTGGTCGGCGGCGAGCGCGCGGAGCGCCTTCGCCGCCGCCTCGGTCCGGGCCACCATCAGCCCGCCCTTGTCCTCCAGTTCGATGTCCACGTCGCGGCGCAGGTCGTGGGCGAGCAACCCGGGCAGTTCCCGCCACAGGTCCAGCGACAGGCGGGCCAGGTCCAGCTCCGGGCCGGGCCGCTTGTCGGAGACGAGCAGGTTGCCCTCACCGGCCGCCGTGGTGCCGGCCGCGACCGAGCCGCGCTCCACCACGACCACGGACAGACCACGCGCCGCGAGTTCGTACCCGCAGCAGGCGCCCACCAGCCCGGCGCCGATGACCACCACGTCGGCCGTTGCCGGCGGTGACTCCGTGAACACGCATCTCCGTTCGGTACGGCGAACGTCTGTTCGCTAGCTGAGGGCACTCCGGGCGGGTTCCGGGCCCAGAGCGGGCCGGTACGGCTGCCGGGCGCCCGCGCCGCCCGGGGCGGGTCGGTACGGACCCGGCAGGACCGTACCCACCGCGGCGGTCGACACAACACCGGTCGACACATCAGCGGACACCGCGGTCATGATGGCAGCCTAGCCGCCGGGCGCCGACGGCCTGCCGCAACACCTCGGCCCGCGTACCGTCGGCGGGGTGCTCTGGCACACGCTCATAGCGCGGGCGGCCGGCGGGCGCGGCATGGAAGGATGGCGGCATGTGCGGACTGCTCACCTTTGTCAGCGCCCACGGCATCGCTGGCGTGCACCGCGAGAAGATCGCCGACGCGCTGGAGAACATCCACCACCGGGGACCTGACGACACCGGTGTGGAGACGTTCGGCGACTCGCCCGGTGGTGACGTGGTCTGCGGTTTCAAGCGGCTGTCGTTCATCGACGTGGCGCACAGCCACCAGCCCCTGCGCTACCTGGACCGTTACCTGCTCACCTTCAACGGCGAGATCTACAACTACATCGAGCTGCGGGACCAGCTGGTGCGGGAGTGCAACGCCGTCTTCGAGACCGACGGCGACGGTGAGGTCATCCTCGCCGCCTACCACCACTGGGGCGTCGAGTCCCTGCGTCGGTTGCGAGGAATGTTCGCATTCGTCATCTGGGACAAGGTCGAGCGGCGGGCATTCGGCGCCCGTGACCCGTTCGGCATCAAGCCGCTGTTCTACCTGCACACCGACGACGGCCTCTACCTGAGCAGCGAGAAGAAGGCGCTGATGCCGTTCGCGCCGTCCGCGCGGGCCGGCAACGCGGGCATCGACCACGCGAACCTCTCGCACTACCTGACCCTGCAGTACGTGCCCGAGCCCAGCACCCTGCACCGGGGCATCAACCGGATCGAATGTGGACACTCGTTCAGCTACCGGCCGGGCGAGCCGGTACAGCAGTCCCAGTACTACCGGGCCGACTTCCGGCCCGCGCCGGTGTCCGACGAGGCCGCGCTGTACCGGCGGATCGAGGACACCCTGCGGGAGAGCGTGCGGCTGCACATGCGCTCCGAGGTGCCGTTGGGCTGCCTGCTGTCCTCCGGCATCGACTCCACCGCCGTGGTCGCGCTGGCCCGGGAGTTCAACCCGAACATCCTCACCTTCACCGTCGGATACGACGTGCCCGGCTACTCGGAGATCGACGTCGCGGCGGACTCCGCCCAGCACCTGGGCGTCCAGCTGATCCCGACGAAGATCGGTCCGCAGGACATGATGGAGCAGTTGCCCCGGATCGTCTGGCACCTGGACGATCCGGTCGCCGACCCGGCGCTGGTGCCGCTCTACTTCGTGAACCGTAAGGCCGCCGAGCACGTCACCGCGGTGCTGTCCGGTGAGGGCGCCGACGAGTTCTTCGGCGGCTACACGATCTACCGGGAACCGTTGTCGCTCAAGAGCGTCGCCTCGATGCCGGACAACGTGAAGCGCCGGTTGCGCTCGGTGGCGAAGGTGATGCCGGAGGGTGTCAAGGGCAAGAGCTTCATCGACCGCGGCACGGTACCGCTGGAGCAGCGCTACTACGGCAACGCCCGGATCTTCTCCGAGCCGGAGAAGCAGCGGCTGATGCACTACTACGACCCGTCCGTGCAGTACACGGACGTGACCGCGCCGCTGTACGCCGAGTGCGCGCACCTCGACGACGTGACCCGGATGCAGTACATCGACCTGTACACGTGGCTGCGCGGCGACATCCTGGTCAAGGCGGACCGGATGTCGATGGCGCACTCGCTGGAGGTCCGGGTGCCGTTCCTGGACACCGCGGTGTTCGAGCTGGCGTCGACCATCCCGACCGACCAGAAGGTCACGCTGCGCGGCAACCACACGAAGTACGCGATGCGTCAGGCGATGCGCAACGTGGTGCCGCCGGCGATCGTGAACCGCCGCAAGTGGGGATTCCCGACGCCGACCCGGGTCTGGCTCAAGACCGAGATGTACGAGTGGGCGGCGCACATCCTGGCCACCTCCGGCGCCGGCGAACTCATCGACCTCGCCTACGTCCGTCAGCTGCTCGACGCGCACCGCAAGGGCAGCGCGGACAACAGCCGGAAGGTCTGGACCGTACTGGTCTTCTGCGTCTGGCACGCGATCTTCGTCGAACGGTCCATCGACCCGCGGCCCAAGCCGGCCGAGTCGGCGCTGCTCACCAAGCCGGTCGTCCAGCGCGTCTCGTGACGCCGTCCCCGTCGGCGGCGGCGGTCGGAAGCCGTCGTGGGGGCGGGTCAGTAGCGCTCGACCAGGTGCTCACGGCCGGCGGGTGGCTGGTACGGCTCCGGCCAGAAGTCGGTGATCACGGCGATCCGGCCACGGTCGTCGAAGTCGAAGAAGGTCACCGCGGGCTGCGTCTCACCGTCGACGGTGACGCTGATCCGGCTGACCGCACGGTCGCCGTCGGCGAGGACCTGGTCGACGGTCAGATGCCAGTCGCTCGGGTATTCGCGGTTGAACCGCAGGTAGCTGTCGCGACCCTGGATGCGCTCCCGGGTCTGCGGCAGGTCGTAGCGCACGTCGGCGGCGAGCAGCGATCCGAACGTGACCCAGTCCCGGGCCTCGGCGCTCGTCCAGTACATGGTGACGGTGGCGTTGTGGTCGGACATGACCGGGACACTAGGCCGGTGGTGTGACAGTCCCGGACGCCCCGGCGGCTCCGGTCGGTCAACCGCCCGGCCCGGCCAGCTGCGCGTACCCGCGGGCCACCGCGACGCGTCGGGTCCGCTCGTCGAACGGCCCGTCCGCGGCCACGTCGTCGGC
>JBAUUM010000067.1:0-7861 GCA_049582705.1 Actinocatenispora sp. | reverse complement strand
TCCGATCCGTCAGATCGATGGCCATGGCACCGGCCCTTCGCGTAGTGGTGTTCCTGCCCACGGTCGCGGGTGGGAGACGGGACGCGCAGGGTCGTTCGGCACGGGGACGGCATGCCTCTCGACGGGCAACGTCGCGGGCGCCCGCCCCGGGCCGGCCGTCTGCGGCACCGCGGCCCCCGACGTCCGGCGGGGACGTACCCGTTTTCGCCGGGAATGCCGGGACACCAGTCCGCCGGCTCCGGCAACCGCACCCGAGCACTTCGACCCCGACGCCCGAGGCCTGCAGCCCTGCCCGGCCGGCAGCCACGGGTCCAGCGTTGTGGCAGGCAGACCAGCCGGGAGGTCGACATGCTGACGGCCAAGCCACCTGAGCGGTTGACGGTCCCGGGTCGGGCATGTCGGCTGTACTGTCCGCCGCGGCGTGCCCCGCGGCGACTGCATCGGCGAGAATCGCGACCGGCCGCCCGGACGGGTCCGGTCACACGTTGCGCCAGCGGCTCTTCCAGATGGGCTCGACGCGTTCCCATTCGTCGCCCCAGGCGATCATCCGGGCGCGCTGCCAGCGACGTCGTACCGCGTGGCACACCAACAGTTCGATCAGGCCGACGGTCAGCGGCACGCTCATCCCGACCATGATCCCGCGCGAGTAGACGGTCAGCGCGGTCGCGGGGTTGTCGGTGGGTTGGCCGTCGGGGCCGAGCCAGACCGGCACGTGCGAACCCGCGGTGGTGCCCGGCGCCGCCCGCACCAGGCCGGTACGGGTGCCGTCCGGAGTGTGCCAGCGTGCCTTGACCGGGACGTCGGTGGCCGTCGCAACGCCGGGGGCCACGGCCCCCGAGGTGGGCGCGGTCTCGTCCAGGACGGCCACGACCCGGCCGCCGTCGGCGCTCTGCCGGTCGACGGCGCGTTGTTCCTGGCTCGCCGCCCGGGCGCCGAGCGCCCAACCGATCAGCATCGCCGCGACCAGCGTCAGGAGCATCGCGACGACCGCGACGGACTCGACCCGGTCGGTACGCCGCCGCAGCGGATTGCGACCCACGGACAGTACGCGGCGTGCCGCGCCCATCGTGCGTGGCGCCGGCCCATAGCCCCTGCTGGTCATGTTTCAGCCCCCCGTCATGTGGCGCGATGCTGCGGTGGCCGTGGTACGGCTACCTCTGCGGTGGTGCGGGGGTGGACTCGGGGATCGCCGGGGGTGCGGGCTCGTCGGGCCCCTGGTCCAGCCGGAACGGCGGGTACCGGTCGCTCATCAGCGCGACGTACGCACCGACCCGGTAGGCCCAGCGCTCGATGCCGACCAGCAGGTTGAACATGCCGCGCGGGTAGTGCCGGGTGAACAGCAGCGAGATGCCGACGAACAGCACCAGCAGCCCGGCCAGGCCGAGCCCGCTGGCCGGTCCCGCCCAGCCCGAGTCCGACGACCGGTAGAACAGGTACGAGGTGCCCAGCAGCACGCCCAGCAGCAGGTAGTGCGGGATGGCCAGCAGCCACCACTTCACCAGGACCAGGCCGCGGGACAACCGTTCCGGGTACTGCACCGTCAGGTCGGCCGGGTAGTCGGCGCGTGGTTCGAGCGAGAACGGCGGGTACCGGTCCGTGCCCAGCACGCCGTAGGTGTAGTACGCGACCCGCCAGGTCCAGCGCATGATGCCCACGTTCAGGTCGAACAGCCCACGTGGGTACCGGCCGGTGATGAGGATCGCGAAGAAGGCGATGATCGTGACCACCGCGAAGACGATCCACAGGAAGTACAGGATGACGTAGTGCGGGATGGCCAGCAGCCACTTGACCAGCCACAGCCATCTGCTCGGTTCGGCGTCCAACCGCGCTCGCAGCCGCACCGGCTGCTCCAGCGCCCCGCCCGTCGCCGGTTGCATGCGGATCACCTCACTTGCTCACAGCTGCGGCACTTCCGCGGTCTGCCTGTCTCGCGCAGTTCCACGCTAGGAAGCGCGGCGGGAGGCTCCGTAGAGTCGATCGACCCCTGCCAGGGGGCACCCGGTCCCGACGGGAGGCCGACCCCTCACCGGTCGGACGGTCCCGCTCGGCGACCCGTTCGGTCACAGGCGATGTGGGGCGCCGGACCGGTCAGCCGGTGTTGCGCACCGCACGGCTCAGAAGGCGGCGTTTCGCCCCGCGCCGCGTTCCAGCAGTTTCGCGGCGAGCACCGCGGCCTCGGTGCGCCGGTGCAGGCCCAGCTTGGCCAGCACGCTGGACACGTAGTTCTTGACGGTCTTCTCCGCCAGGTGCATCCGGTCACCGATCGCCCGGTTCGTCAGCCCTTCGGCGATCAGGATGAGGATGCGGCGTTCCTGGTCGGTCAGATGGCGCAGTTCGTCCGGTTGATCCGGGCCACGCCGGATGCGCTCCAGGACCCGCTGGGTCACCGCCGGGTCCAGCAGGGACTGGCCGTCGGCGACCCTGCGCACCGCCCGGACCAGGTCGGTGCCGCGGATCTGCTTGAGCACGTAGCCGTGCGCGCCGGCCATGATCGCGGCGAACAGCGCCTCGTCGTCCTCGAACGAGGTCAGGATCAGGGCCCGGATCGACGGGTCGATCGAGCGCACGTCGCGGCACACGTCGATGCCGCTGCCGTCGGGCAGCCGGGCGTCCAGCACAGCCACGTCGGGGCGCAACGCCGGGATCCGGCTCACGGCCTGCATGGCGGAACCGGACTCGCCGACCACCTTGATGTCGCCCTCGGTCTCCAGCAGCTCGCGCAGGCCCCGGCGCACCACCTCGTGGTCATCGAGCAGGTACACACCGATCATGAGTCGGTTGTACCCCACTCGGTCGCCGACCGTGGCGGTTCGATGACCCCACGCGGAACGAGACGCGGTACAGGACAACTCGGGGGTGGCGGGTCTCTGCGACCCCGGCGCCCGGGCAGGCCCCCCGGCTCGTGTCCCGGCGCACCGGCCGCTGAGGCCCCGCCACCCCACCGGGCCGGGCTGACCGCCACGACCAGCGCCGACATTACTTGCGCAGCGACAAATACAGCAACTGGCCGAACGGTCGAGTAGTTTGCCCGTACCGGGACACCGGGGAGCGCAGCACGCGCACGGTCCACTGACGGGAGGCAGCATGCTGGTCGTCACCAACGAGGACGCCGGCAGCACCGACGAGGACAGCACCCGACGCGTGGTGACCGCGCTGCGTCAGCACCGCGACTCCGTCACGGTGGTGACCACCGGCAGCCCCGACGAACTGCGTGCCGCGCTGGCCCGGCACGACGACCGCACGGTCGTCTGCGTCGGCGGCGACGGTTCCCTGCACGCCCTGCTCCAGGCGCTGCACGACGCCGGCCAGCTCGACCAGCGGACCGTCGGGCTGCTACCCCTCGGTACCGGAAACGACTTCGCCCGCGGCGTCGGACTGCCGGCCGAGCTGGACGAGGCGCTCGCCGTCCTGCTGCACGGGACGGCACGACCCGTCGACCTGCTCGTGGACGAGGACGGCGGCGTGGTCGTCAACGCGGTGCACGCGGGGGTCGGGGCCGTCGCCGGCTACGCGGCCCGACCGGTCAAACCGCTGCTCGGCACGGCGTCCTTCCTGGTCGGAGCCGTACTTGCCGGGCTGGGTCATCGCGGGCGACGGCTGCGGGTCGTGGTGGACGGGCGGGTCATCGCCGACGGTCGGCGTCGGCTGCTGATGGTCGGGGTGGCCAACGCGCGGACCATCGCCGGCGGCGCGGCCGTACTCGGCCCGGACGCGACCGTGCTCGACGGCCACGCGGACGTGAGCGTGTCGTTCGCCGTCGGCCCGTTCGCGCGGATCGGCTACGCGCTGCGGCTGCGCACCGGACGCCACCCGGAACGCGCGGACGTGGTCGCCCTGTCGGGGCGACGTATCGAGGTCGGGGGTGACGAGTTCAGCACCAACGCCGACGGCGAACTCGCCGGTCCGTTCCACCGCCGGGCCTGGCGGGTACACCAGGGCGCCTGGCGGTTGCTGATGCCCGCCTGACCCGTGTGACCCGCGGTGCCGACGGCGGTACCGGCGGGGTCGTGCCCGGCTCGCGGGGCGAGCTACGGGCAGCGGTCGGGCGCGGACAGCAAGGGACCCACGGGGCGTATTCCCTTCGCCGGCATTGCCCGGATCAGGTTCTGGAGGTCGCCTCGGGCTCCACGCCGTCGGCCTCTCAGCCCAACCGTCACCCTGATTGAACTCCCTCTCGTCCCGTAGGCCGAGTACATCATCGGCCCCGCCGCGCCCCCGGCACGAGGGCCGGACTGCCCCGAAGACCTGGGACCTTCGCCTCCCCCACGCGGACAACGGGTACGCGTCCGGGATGCCGGGCGCCCGCACCGCCGGGCAGACCGGACACGCGGGACGCGCCGGGCGGCACGGCGCGGGGTCCCGAGCCCGCCGACACACGCGGTGCGGGTACGCCGAGGGGGTTGGCGACGTACCCGCACCGCGTGGTCCTGGCGCGACGCTGCTGACCGGGACCGTCAGGCGTCGCGGTGCGGAGTCAGGGTCAGCAGGGAGATGCCGGGCATCGGCAGCGCGAAGTCCACCCGCACCGTGCCGTCGTCGCCCGCGCATACCGTGCCCGCCGGTTCCAGCTCCTCCAGCCGGTCCGCCGCGCGCAACTGCTCCCACTGCTGCTCGTCGGGCCATTCCTGACCCTCGCGGCGGACCCGGTGCCAGGTCGCCACGACGTTCGAGTGTTCGGTGTCCACCCGGTGGTGCACCAGGTCGTACGCCGTGTCGGGCAGCAGCCCGGTGACCTCCACGGCGACCGTACGGTCCAGCGCGGCGCTGCCGTCGGCCTTGCCCTGATCCAGGGTCAGGTTCCACACCAGTACCGACACCGGCGCGTCCGGCCCGCTCGAGCCGCGGGTCGCCAACGCCTCCACCAACGAACCCGCGCCGTCGCCGCGCGGGGTGACCGGTACCCGGGTCCCGTCGAGGCGTTCCAGCATGGTCAGCGCCCACCAGCGCGGCTTGCGCAGCTCACCCACGGTGCGCAGCCCGAACCCGCCGTGCAGCAGTGCGGGCGGGCGGCCCAGCTCCTCGAAGTGGTCCGAGACCACCCAGTACGACAGGGCCTCGATCCGGTCCATCGACGAGACCATGCCGCGCAGCAGGAACACGCCCGCGAACACCCCGTCGTTGACCGGGTTGAAGTGCGTCGGCGTCACGCCCCACTCGGTCCACCAGATCGGCGTGCCGGCGCGGCCGTGCCGCTCCAGCGCGGGGCGCAGGTCCAGCGGCGGGCTGCCGTACGTGTGGGTGGTGAGGAAGTCGATCGGCGCCTTCGACTCGTCGCAGTGCGCCAGGAGTTCCTCCACCCAGCCCGAGGCCGCCGACGACGGCCCGCCCACCAGGAGTTCCGAGTGGACCGACCGGACGGCCGCGGCGGTCACGTCGTACAGCCGGAAGAACTCCTCGGTGGTGCCGGACCAGAAGACCTCCAGGTTGGCCTCGTTCCAGACCTCGAAGGACCACTCGTCGCGTACCCGGGTCAGGCCGTACCGGTCGACCAGGTGCGCGACGAACGCCCGGATCAGGTCGTACCAGCGGTCCCAGTCCTTCGGCGGCGACACGACGGCCTGGTAGCCGAACACCGTCTTCGACGGGTCTGACGCCAGGTCGCGCGGCATGAACGACAGCTCCACCACGGGTGTCAGGCCCAGCGACAGGATGTGGTCGTACACCCGGTCGACGCCGGCGAAGTCGTGCACCGGCTCGCCGTCGACCTCGCGGTAGACGCCAACATCGTCGCAGAGGATCCCGTGCGCCCGTACGGTCCGCACACCCAGTTCGTCGTGCGCGGCACGCAGCGCGGCGGTCAGCTCGGCGCCGATCTCCCGACCGCCGGTCCGCTCGGTCGACAGGGCGTGCGACAGGTGCTCGCTGCCGATCATCGGCCGCCACGGGCGGGCCAGTTCGCCGAGATCGCCCGCCGCGTCGACGGCCACGGTCACCCCCGCAGACCCGCCGTCAGCGGGGGTGGCCGTGACCCGGTCACCGACCGGTCCCTGGACCGCCACGTCGGACAGGGTGCTCACCGCGTACCAGCGGGCCTGTCCGGGCGTGCCGGTCGTGTCGACGTACGGCGGGTGCGGCACCGCGAGCACGTCCCCGCCGCCGTGGTCCAGCGGAGTGAGCTCGCCGTCCGCGGTGGACGCGACGTGCACCTGGTAGCCGACCGCGCCGGGGACCGACTCCCAGGTCAGGGTGACCTGGGAGCGGCCCGTCTCGGCACGGAGCCCGGTCGGCGGGGCCAGCCGTGGCGCGTCCGCGTCCCCGTCGCCACCGCTGCGCTTGCCGATCCGCTCCTCCCAGTCGGTCCGGGCGTCCGGCCGGTCGTCATTGGTGGACGTCGTCACGCGTGTTTCCTCTCCTCGCGTCGGGTCGGTGCCACCGACCCGGCTGTCTCGGTACCGTCCGGTGTCACCGCCGGGGGCGGGCGCCGAACACCTCCATCCGCATCAGCGGCCGGATCGCCCGCTCGAAGTCGCGGTCGACGAAGTCACGCTTGACCACGTCGCGGTCGAGCAGGTTGCCGATCGCCCCCAGCACCATGGCCTGGTCCAGGGAGAGGTACCGCTTGGCGACGGTGTCGCTCTTCACGGCCACCGCGTCGTAGAACCCGCCCGGCCCGTAGGCGTGCAGGTCGGTGCGGATCCGCGCCAGGTTGTCCATCGCCTCGCGCGGTGCGTACGGCAGCGCCAGGAACGACGCGTGCGGGGTGACCACCCCGTCGCCGTACTTCGGGTTCGGGTTGGTGGCGTCCCGGCAGCCGGCGAACCCGTTGTCCACGTTGGTCGCCTCCTCGTCCGAGGAGTAGCCGCCCGGGTCCATGCCGAGCCCGTCGACGCCCCAGGCGCGGTAGCCGCCCTTCGGGTCGCTGGCCGGAGAGAATCCCCAGTAGCCGTAGCCGGCCTCGTCCATCCCGTGCTCGATCTGCGCCCGCACCGTCAGCGGGTGGTTGACGCCCCAGGACCGCGGCCCCCACTGGGCCTCCGGCACGAACAGGTCGGGCATCAACGCCTCGAACATGTCGCCGCCCCAGCTGGGCACGATCCGCATGCCGCGGTACGTGAACGCGCCCTCGAACACCTGCACGCCCAGGTACGTACGGGTCTCACCGACCGGCTTCTGCTCCAGCCAGTCCCAGTCGCAGCTGTCCGGGAACGTGCGGTGGGTGGCGAAGTACGCCTTGGCCGGGATCTGGCCGTTGGCGATGCCGAGGTAGGTGGCGAGTCGCGGCTCGGTGACGGTGATGTCGTAGGTGTTGCAGGTGTACTGCAGGACCGTGCCGTCGGGGTCGACGTAGTTGCCGGGCTGCGAGCACCAGCCGTCCGGCTTGGGGTCCGGGATCTGCTCCCAGAATCCGCCGCGCAGCAGGCCGACGTTCTGGTCCGGTACCGCCTTCGGGTCGTAGAAGTAGCCGAAGTCCATCGAGTCGTACAGCGAGCCCGCCAGCGTCGCCAGTCGCGGATCGGCGCCGCGTACCACCCGCAGCGACGCGGCGAACCAGCCGTTGTCCACACTGGACAGGAACGGGTACACCGGCTTGCCGTCCTCCGGCCAGGTGTGCACCACGGCGCCGGTGTGCGGGTCGTACCAGTTGTAGAACATGCCGCTGTCGTCGTTGCGGTCCAGCGACGCCATCGTGGTCAGGGTCTGCTTCATCCGCCGGTACGCCTCGTCCCGGCTGATGACGTGCATGTCCCGGGCGACGACGGTGCTCCACAGGTAGCCGCCGATGTTGGTCGGGGAGGTGTAGCCGCTGCGGCTTCCGGCGGACAGGTCGCCGGAGATGTTGTCGGCGGGCAGCCCGGTCGCCGGGTCCACCATCGCGTCGAACGAGTGCCAGGTGTCGCGGGCGTACCGGACGAGGGTGGCG
>JBAUUM010000066.1:0-1668 GCA_049582705.1 Actinocatenispora sp. | reverse complement strand
CCCGCAACACCGTCTGCGCCACCGACAACTCATACTCACGCGGCGCCAACTCGTAATCCACGAACGTCCCCGGCAACACCGGCTCACCCACATGACCCGACGCCAACTCGATGGCCGCCTCACCATGCTTGTTGTGGGCGGCGCCGGCCCGGGCGGTCACCTGCCGCACGTGTTCCCGCAGCGCGGAGAACCGGCCGTTCATCTCCTCCAGCACGCGGCGCGGCATCACCAGTACGGTGCACGGGGTCATCGCCTTCGCGGTGAAGCCCCAGGTACCGATCGGGCCGGCAAGTAGCGCGTCGCCGAAGTAGTTGCCGTCCGCCCACACGTCCAGGACGGTCTCGCTGCCGTACTTGCCGGCCCCGAGCTTGCTCACCTTGCCGTGCGCGATGAGGTACAGGTGCTCGGCCGGATCGTCCGCGGCCACGATGACGTCGCCGGCGGCGAACTCCCGCTGCTCGAACCGGCCGGCCAGCGCGGCGAGCACGTCGGCGTCCTCGAACCCGCGCAGCAGCGGCAGTTCCCGCAGCTCCGGCGGCACCACCCGGACCTGCGAGCCGGTGGACACGAAGCTCAGCAGCCCGTCACCGAGCTGGTAGGTCAGCCGCCGGTTCACCCGGTACGCGCCGCCCGCCACGTCCACCCAGGGCAGCGCCCGCAGCAGCCAGCGCGGGGTGATCTGCTGCATCTGCGGCGCGGTCTTCGTCGTGGTGGCCAGCTTCCGGGCCGCCGCGGTGCTCAGGCTCAGCGCCGTCGGTGCGGCCTGGCCCCGCGGGGCGTTGCCGGCCTGGCCGGTCCCCGGCGTCGAATCGATTGTCTCGGTCACGGTCCACCCCTTGTCGACTGGCACAACTGGCCGATGGGTGCCGCCGCGCCGGCCGGGGCCGGGGCGGCGACACCACGCTGCTCCCGCGTCGGGGGCGTCCGTCCGCGCCCCACGTCGGAATCGTCATGTCGACGCTCCGCGTCGGAGCCGTCATGTCGACGCTCCGCGTCGGGATCACATCGGGACGCCCCGCGTCGGGGCCCTCCGTCAACGCTCCGCGTCGCCGCGGGCCAGTTCGACGTTCTCCAGGATGCCCAGCGCGTCCGGCACCAGTACCGCCGCCGAGTAGTACGCACTCACCAGGTACGACAGGATCGCCTGCTCGCTGATGCCCATGAACCGCACCGACAGACCCGGCTGGTACTCGTCCGGGAGCCCCGTCTGCTGCAGGCCCACCACGCCCTGGTTCTGCTCACCGGTACGCAGCAGCAGAATGGAACTGGTCCGCGCCTGGGTGACCGGGATCTTGTTGCACGGCAGGATCGGCACCCCCCGCCAGGCCGGCACCATGTGGCCCTGCATGTCCACGCTCTGCGGGTACAGGCCGCGCTTGTTGCACTCCCGACCGAACGCCGCGATGGTGCGCGGGTGGGCGAGGAAGACCGACGGGTCCTTCCACACCATGGCGAGCAGTTCGTCCATGTCGTCCGGGGTGGGCGCGCCGGTGCGGGTATGGATGCGCTGCTTCAGATCCGCGTTGTGCAACAACCCGAATCCCGGATTGTTCACCAACTCGAACTCCTGCCGCTCCCGCAACGCCTCAATCGTCAACCGCAACTGCTGCTCAACCTGATCCATCGGCTGATTGAACAGATCCGCCACCCGCGAATGCACCCGCAACA
>JBAUUM010000065.1:0-3185 GCA_049582705.1 Actinocatenispora sp. | reverse complement strand
GTGCCGTACCCGGCGGCGGCTCCCGCGGTCAGCAGGGCGAGCGTGCCGACCAGCCGCAGTCCGGCGCCCGCGCGCCGACGCAGCGCCAGTACGAGCACCCAGGCGACCAGCGCCAGCGCCGCCAGCCCGAGCGCGATCCACGTCCACCTTCCCGGCATGTCCCGGGATGCTACGGCCCGGGCGCGGGGTTGCGGGCGGGGCCGGCGGTACCGGACTTCTGCCGGGCATCCCGAGGCTTCCGTGGACGGCCCGGCCGGTCTATAGTTTGAATTCAACGCATGATGAAATATGGACCCACGGAGGCGGTCGATGGACCCAGCGATCCAGGTCACCGGGCTGCAGGTCACCCGCGCACGCCGGAAGATCCTGCGCGACCTCAGCTTCGAGGTCGCCGCCGGCGCGGTGACCGGCCTCGTCGGACCCAGCGGCGGTGGCAAGACCACGCTGATGCGTTGCGTGGTCGGCGCGCAGCGGATCAGCCGGGGCGAGGTCCGGGTGCTCGGCCAACCGGCCGGCTCCGCGGCGCTGCGGCGCCGCGTCGGCTACGTCACCCAGGCGCCGTCCGTCTACGCCGACCTCAGCGTCCAGGAGAACGCCCGCTACTTCGCCGCCGTGCAGGGACGGTCCCGGCGCGCCGCCGACCAGGCCGTCGTCGACGTCGGCCTCGGGTCCGCCGCCGCACAGCTCGTCGGCTCGCTGTCCGGCGGGCAACGGGCCCGCGCGTCGCTGGCCTGCGCGTTGCTCGCCGACCCGGACGTCCTCGTGCTCGACGAACCCACCGTCGGGCAGGACCCGGTGCTGCGGCACGACCTGTGGCAACGGTTCGCCGACCTGGCCGCCGGCGGCGCGACGCTGCTCGTCTCCAGCCACGTGATGGACGAGGCCGCCCGGTGCGACCGGGTGCTGCTGCTGCGCGACGGCCGCCTGCTGGCCGACGACACCCCGGCCGGGCTGCGGGCACGCACCGGCGCCACCGACATGGACGGGGCGTTCCTGCGTCTCGTCCGCGACACCGAGATGGAGACCGTGTGATGCCCGGACGGATCGCCCTGCGCACCGCGGGACGGGTGCTCAGCCAGCTCCGGCACGACCGGCGCACGATCGCCATGCTCGTGGTCGTACCCACCGGGCTGCTGGTGCTGCTGCGCTTCGTGTTCGACAGCGACCCGGCACTGTTCGACCGCATCGCGGTCATCCTGCTCGGCGTCTTCCCCTTCGTACTGATGTTCCTGGTGACCAGCGTCGCCATGCTGCGCGAACGCACCACCGGGACGTTGGAGCGGCTGCTCACCACGCCGATGCGCAAGCTCGACCTGCTGACCGGCTACGGTCTCGCGTTCGCACTGGCCGCGGCCGTGCAGGCGACGATCGCGGTCGCCCTCGCCTACCTGCTGCTCGGCCTCGACACCGCCGGGAACTGGTGGACCGTCGTCGGCATCGCGGTCTCCGACGCCGTGCTCGGCATGGCGCTGGGCCTGTTCGCCAGCGCGTTCGCCAGCAGCGAGTTCCAGGCCGTGCAGTTCCTGCCCGCGCTGGTGTTCCCGCAACTGCTGCTCTGCGGGCTGTTCTGGCCACGCGACCAGATGGTGGGCTGGCTGCAGGCCGCAAGCGACGTGATGCCGCTGACCTACGCGGTGGACGCGCTGACCAGCGTGGGCAACCACGCGGAGATGACCGGCGACGCGTGGCGCGACCTCGCCGTGGTGCTCGGCTGCGCGGTCGCCGCACTGGTACTCGGCGCGGCGACCCTGCGCCGGGTGAGCCGCTGATGGTCCGCCGGGGCCGACGTCCGGGGCAGCCCGACACCAGGGAGGCGATCCTCGACGCCGCGCGCCGGATCTTCGCCGAGGTGGGCTTCGACGGGGCGTCCATCCGGCGCATCGCCGGCGAGGCGGGGGTCGACCCGGCCCTGGTCCACCACTACTTCGGCGCCAAGGACCAGCTGTTCACCGCCGCGCTGGAGGTGCCGATCAACCCGGCCCGACTGGTACCGGAGGTGGTGGCCGGCGGCACGAAAGGCTTCGGCGAACGACTGGTCGGCAAGTTCCTGCGGGTCTGGGACGGCCCCGCCGGACCGGCCACGGCGGCGCTGCTGCGCAGCGCCCTGAGCCATGAGTGGAGCAGCCGGCTGTTCCGCGAGTTCCTCACCACCGAGATCCTGGGTCGGGCGCTCGGCGAACTCCACCTGCCCGACAGCGACCTGCGCGGCTCGCTGATCGCCAGTCAGCTGATCGGCCTTGCGATGGCGCGCTACATCATCCGCGTCGAACCGCTGGCCGGGCTCCCCGCCGCCCAGGTGGTGGCGCTCGTCGGTCCCACCGTGCAGCGCTACCTCACCGGAGATTTGTCCATAGTGGACACTGGCTGAGCGTTCCGCGTCGCGCCGGCCACCACGCGGTCCGGCCGGCACTCGGGAGGACGTCCGGTCCGTCCCGTACTGGCGGGAAACGTCCCCGCGGCAACGACTCGGACGGTACGGCAGGTCAGGCGCCCGTCGAGCGGGTCGCGTTGTTTCCGAAGAAGGTGCCGTGGGCATGACGACAGAGGTCATGAGTTACCCGGCGCACTCCCGGAGGAGACAGCATGTCCACGGCAATCGCCATCATCGTGATCTGCGTGGTACTTGCGGCGATCCTGACCGCAGGCGCCTATCTGATGCGCAGCCGGCAACTGCAGCGACGATTCGGACCCGAGTACGGACGGGCCGTCGAACGCGCGGGCAGCCGGCGGCGTGGTGAACGCGAGCTCGCCCGACGGCAGCGGCGACACGCCTCGCTGCACCTGCGTCCGCTCGACGCCGCGGCCCGCGAAACGTACACGGCGCGGTGGCGGGAGGTGCAGGCCCGGTTCGTCGAGGCACCCGAGGACGCGCTCAACCAGGCCGAGAACCTGATCACCGAGGTCATGACGGCCCGGGGCTACCCGGCCGAGGACTTCGATCAGCGCATCGCCGACCTGTCCGTCGACCACGGCTCGCTCGTCGAGCGGTACCGCACCGCGCACGCGCTGCGGACCGGTCACGCCGGCCGTACCGACACCGAGGGGCTCCGGCAGGCCCTGGTCGACCACCGCGAGCTGTTCACCGCGCTGCTCGACGGTCCGGGTGAGGACCCGACGCACCACGGCGGCGCCCACACCGCGGCCGCCGTCGGCGACCCGCCGTCCCTGCCGGCGCGGACGCCGGA
>JBAUUM010000064.1:0-3020 GCA_049582705.1 Actinocatenispora sp. | reverse complement strand
GAGCTGGCCTGGGCCGCGCAGCCCGGACGCCGGTACGACCCGTCCGCCCGCCGGCTGCTGTCCGGCCTGTACGCCACGGCGCTCGCCGAGCACCGCCTCGCCGGACCGGGCGCCGACGAGGCCGCAGCGCGGGACCTGGTCGGCGCGGACCTGTGGCCCTACGTCTGCCCGGAGACCTCCCCGTACGCCGTGCGCGACGCTCCCGGTCGCGCGACCCTTGTCCGTCTCGTCGACCGTCTGGAGCAACTGTGAGCGCTGATCTGGGACTTCCTGGTCCACTGTCCGACCCGGAGCTCGGCGGGCCGGCCACGATGATCGCCGCCGTCACCGGGACCGGTGACCGGGTACGGGCCGCCCTCGACGAGATCGAACGCGCCGTGGTGGGCAAGCGGGACGTGCTGGAGCTGATGATGGTCGGCGTCCTCGCCGGCGGCCACCTGCTCTTCGAGGACCTGCCCGGTCTCGGCAAGACCCTGATCGCCCGGTCGCTGGCCACGGTCACCGGGCTGGACTTCACCCGGGTGCAGTTCACCCCCGACCTGCTGCCCTCCGACCTGCTCGGAGCCACCGTGTACCACCAGGCCACCGGCGAGCTGACGTTCCGTCCGGGGCCGGTGTTCACCCAGGTGCTGCTGGCCGACGAGATCAACCGGACGCCGCCCAAGACGCAGGCCGCGCTGCTGGAGGCGATGGCCGAGAGCCAGGTCAGCGTGGACGGGGTGAGCCGGCCGCTGCCCGACCCGTTCCTGGTGCTGGCCACCGACAACCCGATCGAGTACGAGGGGACGTACCCGCTGCCCGAGGCGCAGCTCGACCGGTTCCTGCTGCGCATCCGGGTCGGGTATCTCAGCCAGGACCTGGAGACCGAACTGCTCGCGCAGCGGCTGCGGCGGGGCATGCCGGAGGCGACTCTGTCGCCGGTGCTGACCGCGGCCGAACTGCTGCGGATGCGGGCCGCCGTGGAGCGCGTCGAGGTCGACCGGGACCTGCTCGGCTACCTGGTGGCGATCGTCAACGCGACCCGCGAGCACCCCTCGGTCCAGGTGGGCGCCAGTCCCCGGGGCGGCCTCGCGCTGCTCCAGGCCGCCCGCGCCCGCGCGCTCGTCAGCGGGCGCGACTACGTGCTGCCCGAGGACATCAAACAGCTCGCGCCGCCGACCCTGGCGCACCGGCTGGGTCTGCGGCCGGAGATGTGGGCCCGGCGGATCGGCCAGGAGGAGGTGCTGGCCGAGATCCTCAGCGCGGTGCCGGTGCCCCGGGTCGGGCGGCCGGGATGACGGCTGCGCTGCGCTTCGTCCGGACCCTGGGCGCGGCCCGGCTCGCGGCGATCACCGTGGCCATGGTCGTCGGGGCGTTGGTGTCCGGCCGGGCCGCCATGGTCGTGCTGTGCGCGCCGCCGCTGATCCTGCTGGTACTCGGGCACCGGGCGACCCGACCGGAGCAGGTCTCGGTGTCGGTCCGGCTGGACCGGACCCGGGCGGTCGAGGGCGACGAGGTGGGCGTCACCGTGCGGGTCGAGTTGCCGCAACGGACGGACGGGGTCGAGGTGACCCTGACGTCCCTGCTTCCGGTGGACGGGCCCGGTCCGCTGACCCGGACCGGTACCGACCTCGACCGGTTCGACGCGCGGTTCACCCTGCTGCCCGACCGGTGGGGGCGGTGGAGCGTCGGCCGGGCCCGGCTGTCCGTACTGGCCGCGGGCGGACTGCAGCGGGCCGACCTGACCGTGCCGCTGGGCGAGATCGTGGTGTACCCGCGGACCGTGCCGCTGCGTACCCCGCCGCGACCCACGCGGCTGCCGCAGCTGGTCGGCGAGCACGTGGTCGCCGCGAAGGGTTCCGGCGTGGAGTTCGCCGACATCCGCCCGTACCAGCCGACCGACCCGGCCCGGCTGGTGCACTGGGCGGCGACCGCCCGCTACGGCCGGCCGTACGTGGTGGAGCGGCACACGGAACGGCTCGCCGACGTGGTGCTGATGATCGACGCGTACTCCGACGTCGGGCCGCCCGGCAACAGCAGCCTGGACGTGTCGGTACGCGCCGCGGCCAGTCTCGCGACGAGCTGGCTGCGGGCCGGCGACCGGGTCGGCGTGGTCGCCCTGGGCGGGGCGCTGCGCTGGCTGCCGGTGGGTCTCGGCGGACGGTACCTGTACCGGATCGTCGACTCGGTGGTCGAGGTGCGCCGGGACGCGCAGGCGGTGCCCTCCGGGTTCCGCCGGCTGCCGCCGGCCGCACTGCCACCCGGTGCCCTGGTCGCGGTGTTCACACCGCTGCTCGACGACGCGATCGTGTCGGCGATCGGCGAACTGTCCGAGCGCGGCCTGTCGATCCTGGTGCTGAACACCCTGACCCGGGAACCGACGGTCGACGCGGAGTTCCCGGGCAACCTGGCGCTGCGGGTGTGGCGACGGGAGCGCGTCGAGCTGGAACGGCGGCTGGCGGCGTTGGGCGCGGTGACCGTCAAGGCGGACGATCCGAGCATGCTGGACGCGGCGCTGGCACCGGTGCACCGGCACCGGCCGGGCGGGAGGTCGCGATGAGGACGGTACGGGTCGCCAACGTCGCCTTCGGGCTGCTGATGCTGCTCCTGCCGGCGCTGGCCGGACCGGCCTCGGTGCGACTGCTCCTGCCGACGGGCGTACTCACCGTGCTGGTCGGCGCGATCTGGCAGCGCTCGACGTACATGACGCTGGCCGCGGTACACGTCGTGCCGGTCACGGCGCTGGCGCTGTCCACGACGGACGCGCTCGCCGGCGTGCTGCTCGCCACGGGTACCGCGGTGCTGCTCACCGGGTACCTGCTCAGCGCCGAGGCGCTGGACAGTACGTGGCCGGGCGCCCGCAACTGGTGGCGCCGGCGCGGCCGGGCGGTGCGCTGGATGTTCGCCGCGGTGGTGCTGCTGGCCGCGGTGGCCGCCGTACCGGCCGGTGGTTCGGTACCGCTGTTCGTGGTCGGTGCCGTGGCGCTGTTCGCCGCCGTCGCGCTGGCGATGCCCCGGCGCGTCCCCGCGCGCCGCGAGCC
>JBAUUM010000063.1:0-6038 GCA_049582705.1 Actinocatenispora sp. | reverse complement strand
GGCACCCGGCGCCGCGGGCACCCACCCCGTTCGGTGCCCGTACCAGCACGTACAGAGATCAGACCGTGGGACAAATTCCAGCATTCTCCGGCAACGGCATAACTCAGTGATTCCTCGCGTTGACACTGAGAGAGAGTGACCGCATTTATGTCGGCCGAGACTGAGCCGTTACCAGTGGTGTGGTAACTCTGTTGGAACAGCAAAATAAGGCCGAACCGTCACTGGCCGTTCAGATGCGATTTCGCATCCACCAAACGGGCAGCGGAATTTGACCGATCGGTGGATCACTACGCCGATTACGATCGGCGAAAGGCCCCGTCAGACCGAATGGGTCGGATGTGGAGGTGGCGTTGAGCCTGG
The DNA here is from genome assembly GCA_049582705.1 of Actinocatenispora sp. Classification (GTDB taxonomy): domain Bacteria; phylum Actinomycetota; class Actinomycetes; order Mycobacteriales; family Micromonosporaceae; genus Actinocatenispora. The sequence goes on along the minus strand of JBAUUM010000063.1, from coordinate 5,678 downwards.
GAGCCAATGCGTCATGGGCACCGGAGCCGTCCGCTGATCCACCGCGTCCAGGTGGCACAGCGCAGGCCCCGCCCTCCGGCGCGGACGCGCGGTCCACCGGAACGACACCGCTCTACCGGTGGCTGCGGGCCATGCTGCCCTGGGCCGGCCCCGGCGCCCCGGAGACGCCGATCGAACAGCTGGTACGCGCGCACCGCGGCGCCTATCCGCGACCCGATGTGGCCCTGCTGACGCGCTCCTTCGCCGTCGCCGACCGGATGCACTCGGGGCAGGTACGCCGCAGCGGCGAGGCGTACATCAGCCATCCGCTGGCCGTCGCGCAGATCCTCGCCGAGCTGGGCATGGACCCGGTCACGCTGGCCGCCGCGCTGCTGCACGACACCGTCGAGGACACCGACTACACCTTGGAGCGGCTGCGCGCCGACTTCGGTACCGAGGTCGCGCTGCTGGTCGACGGGGTCACCAAGCTGGACAAGGTGTTCTTCGGCGACGCCGCCGAGGCCGAGACGATCCGCAAGATGATCGTGACGGCCGGCGAGGACGTTCGGGTACTGATCATCAAACTCGCGGACCGGGTGCACAACATGCGCACCCTGCAGCACAAGTCGCGCAGTTCCCAGATCCGGATCGCCAACGCCACCCGCGACGTGCTGGTCCCGCTCGCCGACCGGCTCGGCATCCACATCCTCAAGGGCGAACTCGAGGACATCGTGCTGCGCACGATCGACCCCGACATGTTCCTCGAGATCGACAAGTACCTGCAGACGCGGGCCGAGGACGGCGGCTACCTGTCCGACGTGATCGGCAAGGTCGGCGCGGCGCTGCGGCGCGACCGGATCAGCGCCGAGATCATCCGACGGTCCCGGCACCACTCCTCGGTGTACCAGGAGATGACGTCCGGGCCGCTGCGCGAGCCGAACGACCCGCCACGCATCGTGATCATCGTGGCCGGTCCCGCGACGGACTGTTACGCGGCACTCGGCTCGATCCACGGCCTGTGGCGACCGGTACCGGGTCGTTTCAAGGACTACATCGCCTCCCCCAAGTTCAACCTGTACCAGTCGTTGCACACCACGGTGATGGGGCCGGGCCGGCAGCCGGTCGAGGTCATGATCCGCAACGAGGAGATGAACGACACGGCCGAGTTCGGCATCGTGGTGCAGCTGCGCAACGGCACCTCCCCCACCGGGAACCGCGCCCAGCTCGACTGGCTGCAGTCGCTGCTGGTGTGGGAGCGCGACGCGCTCGCCTCCACCGAGTTCCTCGACGCCCTGCGCTGTGACCTGTCCGAGGACCAGGTGCAGGTGTTCACCAGCAAGGGCGACCGGGTCATCCTGCCCGCCTCCGCCACTCCGGTCGACCTCGCGTACACGCTGGACAACCGGACCGGTGACCGGCTGATCGGCGCGTACGTCAACGGGCGCCTGGTGCGGCTGTCCACCGAGCTGGAGGACGGCGACGTGGTGGAGATCATCACCACGAACTCCGACGACTATCCGGGCCCGTCGCAGGAGTGGCTCAACTTCGCCCGCAGCGCCAACGCCCGGCTGGCCATCGGCAAGTGGTTCCACCGCGCTGACCCGAGCGGCGACACACTCGGCACGCTCAACGAGCGCATCGACGCCGGCCGCGTCGCGGTCGCCCGCGCGTTGCGTCGGCACGAACGTGCGCTGGCCGCGGACGACCCGCTCGTCGACACCGCGCACGACCTCGGCTTCCCCGATCTGGACGCGCTGTTCGTGGCGGTCTCGTCGGGCAAGCTGACCGCGGACGAGGTGGTCTGCAAGCTGATCGCGTCGGTCGACCGCACCGACGCCACCGACAGTCGCATCATGTGACCGAGCCGGCGGGTCGTGGGTCCGGGACGGCGGGCGCGGTTACCGGGGGCGCAGCGCCCGACGCTGCCCCGTCGCCTAGCCTTTTGTCATGACCACTCGCCGCCCGCCCGGACTGCGCGGGCTCGCGCACAGTGTCGGTTACCGCGTCTTCTACCGGCTTCCGGGCGTCCTACGGCGCCGGATCGTCCGGACGGTGACCCCGACGTACACGTTGGGCGCCGTGACGCTCGTCCTCGACCGCAACACCGTCGACGCGGACCTGCCGGGGCACCGTACCCCGCCCGGCGCCCGGATGCTGCTGCTGCGCCAGCCGCCCGGCTTCGGCTGGTCGCTGCCCGGCGGCCTCATCGAACGCGGCGAGCACCCGAACCGGTGCGCGGCCCGCGAACTGGGTGAGGAGGCCGGCATCTCCCTCCCGGCGGAGGAGCTGTGCCCGGCCGTGCCCAACGCCGTGGTGCACCCGCACGGACGGTGGGTCGACACGGTGTTCGTCGCCCGGGTCGACCCGGCCGACAACCCGCTGGTCGTGGACGGCGCGGAGGTCTTCGAGGCGGAATGGTTCGCGCTCTCCGACCTGCCGCGGCTGACCCTGCCCACCGCCCGGCTGCTGGCCCGGTACGGCATCGGTCCCCTCGCCGAGACCGCCGATGACCCGGACACCGCCGTACCCGACACGACATGACCGTGCGGCCTCCCGACAACCTGTGCGCGGTGCTGCTCGCCGCCGGTGAGGGTCGTCGACTGATGCCGCTGACCGCGCTGCGGCCCAAGCCGCTCTGCCCGGTCGGCGGGACCAGCCTGCTGGAGCGCGCGCTGGACCGGCTCGCCGCCGTCGGCCTGTCCGGCCCGGACGCGGTGGCCGTCAACGCGTGTCATCTTGCGGAGCAGGTCGTCACGGCCGTCGGCGACCGGGCGCGGCTGTCGGTCGAGGCACCGCCCCCGCTGGACACGGGCGGCGGCGTGGCGCGCCTGCGCGACTGGACCGACGGACGCGACGTGCTCGTCTGCAACGCGGACGGGTACCTGTCACCGGGCCCCGACGCGCTACGGCTGCTGCTGTCCGGGTGGGACCGGGAACGTCCCCGGCTGCTGGTCGTCGACGCCCCCGGACGCGGCGACTTCGTCGACCCCACCGCCCGCGGTGACGCCCCGCCGACGAGGACCCTGCGGTTCGCCGGAGCCTCCCTGGCGCCCCGCTCGCTGGTGGCCGAGCTGCCCGTGGGCCCGTCCGCCCTGAGTACGGCGTGGCGACGCGCGGAGGCCGCCGACCGGCTCGACCTCGTCCCGTTCGACGGCGTGTTCGTCGACTGCGGCACCGTGGACGACTACCTGGCCGCGAACCTGCACGCCAGCGATGGCCGGAGCGTGGTGGGCACGGGCGCGACGGTCGTAGGTCGACTCACCCGTAGCGTCGTGTGGCCCGGCGCCACGGTGACCGAGGGCGAACATCTGGTCGACTCGGTACGCGCGGTCCTGCCGGACGGCTCGCCGCTCACCGTCCGCGCAACGGCGGGAACAGCGGGCCGATAGCATGGCGCCGACGGCGTAGGCGCCGGCCCTCTGCCGACACCGCCGTCCCGCGAACCCGGCAGTACCGGCAGTCCCGGCACGAAGGCAGACAGGAGCCGTACGGTGATCACCGCCATCGTCCTCATCCAGTGCGCCACCGACTCCATCCCGGAGGTCGCCAAGTCACTGGCCGAGTTGACCGGCGTCAGCGAGGTGTACTCGACCGCCGGCAACGTGGATCTGATCGCCGTGGTCCGGGTCCGGGAGTTCGAGCAGATCGCCGACGTCATCGCCGACCGGATCAGCAAGACCCCCGGCGTCGTCGAGACCGAGACCCACATCGCGTTCCGCGCGTACTCCCGGCACGACCTGGAGGACGCGTTCTCGATCGGTTTCTCCACGCCCCGCTGACCCCCGGGTCCGGACCTTCTACGGCGCCGCCGAGGTGCCGGGTGCGTCGGCGGGCGGCGGCATTCCGGCCACGTCGACCACACGGCGGGGTGCCACACCACGGCGGGCACCGCGCCGCTGCGGGATGCCACATCATGGCGGGGCAGCGGGTCACAGTGGTGCACCGCACCACGGCAGGGCACCATGCCACGGCACACGCCACAGGCGAATGTGCTACCCGTCGGTAACCTCAGCCTCTACAGTGGCACCGTGACCGGCACCGACGTCATCGAGACCCAGCACATCGAGCACGACGGGCAACATCTGGTGCTGCGTGTGCACCCCAACGCGACGGCCTCCCGGGTCGCCGTGCTGCTTCCAGCGATGGGCGTACCCGCCCGCTACTACGACCTGTTCGCCGCGCAGCTGGTCGGCGCCGGCTTCCGAGTCGTGGTGGCCGACCTGCGCGGCACCGGTGAGAGCACGCCACCCCCGGCCCGTGCCGGCCGGTACGGGTACGCGGAGCTGGCCGGCGATGTCGACAGCGTGCTGCGGCACGTGGCCGAGCGGGATCCGGGGCCGGCGCCGCTGCTGATCGGGCACAGCCTCGGCTGTCACGTGGCGGCGCTCCACCTCGCGCACCACGACGCGCGCGCCGCCGGGCTCGTGATGATCGCGACGGGGGTGCCGTACCACCGGTGCTACCCGGGGGTCCGTGGCGCCGGCGTACGCGTCAGCGCGCTGCTGATCCGGGGCATCGGCGCCGTGCTCGGCTACTGGCCGGGTGACCGGCTCGGCTTCGGCGGCCGGCAGGCACGCGGCGTGATGCGGGACTGGGCCCACCTGGTACGCACCGGCGCCCTGCCGGACCTGGGCGGAGCCAACACCGAGGCCGCCCTGGCGGCGGTGAAGACCCCGGTTCTCGCGGTCAGCGTGGCCGGCGACATCCACACGCCACCGGCCACCATGGACCACCTCTGCGACAAGTTCAGCGCGGCGCCGATGACCCGGCACCACTACACCGCGGACGAGACCGGCACGGCGATGGACCACTTCCGGTGGTCCCGGGTCGCCGGGCCGCTCACCGACCGGATCCGGGCCTTCGCCGCCACCCTGTGACGCAGCACCCCGTGCCGCACGCTCCTGGAGGCGCACGCTCCTGGAGTCGCACTGCGCCACCCGGTGCGGACACCGGCGGCCCGGCGGCGGCCACGGCAGGGTGTGGGATCAGAGGTGCGGTTGCAGAAGCTCACCGAGCTTGTCGGTCTCGGTGATCGCGAGCCGCGGTACGGGACCCCACTCGGTGCCGCCGCCGGGATGCGTGCCGGCCACGTGGAAGTGCACGTGCGGCACCATCTGCCGGGCCGGTACACCGTTGTTCTGCCAGACGCAGATGCCGGCCGGATCGAAGGCGGCGGAGACCGCGCGGGCGGCCCGCTGCACGCCGTCCATCACCGCGGCGGCCTCGGCCGGGGCCAGGTCGACAACGGTGGGACGGTGCGCGATCGGCAGGACCAGCAGATGACCCAGGCCGCGCTGTTCGCGGGTGACGAAGATGGCCACGTCGGGTCCGTTTTCCAGGATCGTGAAGGGAAAGCGACCGGAGAGGGTGCCACAGAAGCTGCACACTTCGGTGGCCGGTAACTGAATGGGCACCCCGTGATCCTGCACCCGATGATCCGGCGCCCGCCCGCCCGGGTCGGCAACGCGGTCCACGCCACACCGTACGGACGCCACAGGGCGCCCCGGCGGAGCCGGGGCGCCCTGTGGCGTTGCTGTCTACTTGCGGCCGGAGGTGATCTCCTCGCGGACCGGCGCCGGTGACACCGGCGTCTCCTCGGGCTTCTCGACCGCGACGAAGAAGCCCTTGACCGCGGGGCCGATCGCGCCGATGCGGTTCATCTTCTTCGGCACCGCCCAGCCCCGGTAGGGCAGTTCGAC
>JBAUUM010000062.1:0-8423 GCA_049582705.1 Actinocatenispora sp. | reverse complement strand
AGGTGCGGGCGCTGGCCGCGGCGGGGGTGCCGACGCACCAGGCGCTGGGCGCGGCCTCCTGGGCGGCCCGGTCGTACCTGGGCCTGCCGGGCCTGGTCGAAGGGGCGCCGGCCGACGTGGTGGTCTACGACGAGGACCCGCGCCGAAACCTCGACCAGCTCGACCATCCGCGTGCGGTACTGCTGCGCGGCGCCGTGGTGCACTGGCGAGGCTGACCCGCGACCTCCCTGCGCCGGCCCGCCCGGCGTGGTACCGGCCCGCGCAGGACCGGCTGGGGCATGAGGGGCGCGACGACCCGGGGCGTGCGGCACCCGGACGCCGCTCCGGTCGGCCCGGAACCGGGCCGACCGGAGACGTACCCGTCAAGCAGCGGTCGGGGACCTCAACCCGACCGCCGCCGACGACGGTCAGGGGGTGTTGTTCGCGAGCGCGAGCAGCCGGTCGGCGGAACCGTTGAACTGGTCGCGGTCCACGTTGCCGGGCACACCGGACACGCTGCCGGTGCTGGTGTACTGCCAGAACGTCCAGAAGCCCCAGCCGGCGGGGAGCGTGCCGGCGCTGGAGGAGTACCGGGCGACGAACAGGGGGCTGTTTCCGGCGAACGCCGAGGAGTTGCCGGTGCAGGTCTTCCACCAGTCGGTGGTGGTGTAGATCGGCGCCCAGCGGCTGGTCCGCGCGTGGTACTCGTTGAGGAACGCGCTGATCCAGCTCACCATGCTGGCCTGGGAGAGCCCGTAGCAGGTCGAGTTGGGGCCGTACTCGATGTCCAGCATGCCGGGCAGGGTCTGGTTGTCCGCCGACCAGCCGCCGCCGTGCGAGGCGAAGTAGTCGGCCTGCGCCGCGCCGCCGGACGAGTCGGGCCGGGCGAAGTGGTACGCGCCGCGGATGAGGCCCGCGTAGTACGCATTGGTGTAGTTGCTGCTGAAGTTCGGGTCGTGGAACGTGGTGCCCTCGGTGGCCTTGATGTACGCGAACGAGGTGCCCGCGGCCTTGACCGAGGTCCAGTTGATCGAGCCCTGGTAGTGCGAGACGTCGATGCCGTAGAGCACGCCGGCGGCGGACGCGGGCTGCACGCCGACGCCGAGTACTGCGGCGACGCAGGCGGCGAGCACGACGGAGAGGGTGGAGACGAAGCGGCGGGTGCGTCTGGGCACGCTGCTGAGGGCAGGGGGGATCATGGCCAGTCCTCCTGGAGGGGATCAGTAGGGGCTGCAATGAGTAGATATAAATCCCTTAAGGATCACAAGACTTAAAAAAAGTTTCATCGTCTGATAAATTCCTTGGACGGTGCAATCAGCCCGTATGGGGCTGGCCACAACCCGCCGTCTGTGGGTTACTCCCTGCCCTCTGATTCGGCATGCTGGAAGCGATGACAACTCCCGCGCTGGTCGCGAGCGACCTGGACGGCACCCTGCTGCGCACCGACCGGACCGTCAGCGACCGCACCCTCGCGGCGCTGGACCGGCTGGTCGACGCCACGATCCCGTTCGTGATGGTCACCGGGCGGCCGATCCGGTGGCTGGGCGAGGTGTTCGACTTCACCGGCCACCACGGCGTGGTGGTCTGCTCCAACGGCGCGGTCGTCTACGACCCGGCCGAGGAGAGGATCATCGAGCGTCGCCCGCTGGTCCCGGAGCTTCTGGCCGAGGTCGTCGAGCGGCTGCGCGGCGAGTTCGACGGCGTCACGTTCGCGGTCGAGCTGGACGACGGTCTCCGGCACGAGCACACCTACCCGGTGGCCTACGTGAGCGACGAGGTACGGCCCGGCGAGCTGGCGGAACTGCTCACCGAGCCGGCACTCAAGCTGCTGGCCCGGGTGGACGGCCGGGTGCCGAACGACCTGACCGACGAGATGGCCCAGAGCCTGCGCGGCGTCGTCGAGGTAACCCGGTCGTCGGAGTCGAGCCTGGTGGAGATCTCCGCCGCCGGCGTCACCAAGGCGACCGGCCTCGCCTGGGTCGCCGAGCAGTACGGTGTCTGCCCCGAGGCCATCACCGCCTTCGGTGACATGCCGAACGACCTGCCGATGTTCGCGTACGTCGGGCACAGCGTCGCGATGGCCAACGCGGAGCCGCCGGTACGGGCCGCCGCGGACGCGATCACCGCCAGCAACGACGACGACGGCGTGGCCTCCTACCTGGACAGACTCCTCGACGAGGTTCCCACGGCCTGACCACCGGCAGTCCCGGTCGCGCGTGGTGGCTACGGTGGCCGCCGGACGACGGGCGCCGGGTCGCCGAAGAAATGTGTTCCGCACTCCCAACCTTTTCCCGCCACCGGTCGTGTGCAGGGGTCGAGGATGGAGGTGCGAGTGAACCAGTACGACGGATTCCGTGAGTTCGTGACGGCGAAAGGCGGGCAGCTGTCCCGCTTCGCCTACCTACTCACCGGCAACCACCATGCCGCGGAGGACCTGCTCCAGACGGCACTGACCACAGTGGCCGGTCGCTGGCGCAGGATCGCCCGGTACGACCGGCCCGACTCGTACGTGCGCCGGATCATGGTGCACGAACACATATCCGGCTGGCGTCGCCGGCAGCGGATATCGGAACGTTCGATGGCCGACGTGCCGGAGCTGGCGGCCGTGACCGACCAGTCGGAGAGCACGATCCGGCGGATCCTGCTCGACCGGGCGTTGGCCCAGTTGACGGCCCGCCAGCGGGCGGTCATCGTACTGCGCTTCTACCAGGACCTGACCGAGGCGCAGGCCGCCGAGGAACTCGGCTGCTCGGTGGGCACGGTGAAGAGCCAGACCCACCACGCCCTCGCCAAGCTCCGGACCGTGGCGCCGGAACTGGCGGGCCTGCTGCGTGACGCCCCGGAGGTGGCGGCATGAGCGACTTGCGAAACCTGCTCGGCGAGGTCGCCGAGAACGCGAAGTACTACGACGTGACCGAGGCCGCCGTACGCGGCGCGCGCCGACGGCACCGGATCCGTGCCACCGCCCCGATCGCGGCGTTCGTGGCGATCGCCCTCGTGGTGCTGGCGGTGTGGCTGCCCAACCGGCACACCAACGCGCAGAAAGCACCACCGGCGCACCGGGGAGCGCAGATCAGCCGGCAGCTGGACGTCATCGCCGGCAGGACCTTGTACACCACCACCGGTCCCGAGATCGCTCTTCCCGACGATGTCACGGCAGCGTACAACCTGCCCGGCGGCGACCGGCTCCTGTTACTCGCCACGCGCGACGCTCCTGGCGGAGACCTCATCCGACTGCGTCCCGACGGGACCCAACGAGGAATTCTGAACGATGTGACCAGTGTCGTGATGGATCCGTCGGGGACGCGGATCGCCTGGACCGAGGCACATCGAGGCGGTCGGATCCTCAGCGTGGGCCAACTCCTGGAGACCGGTGTCCTCGTCGACGCTTCGACGCACTTCGGCGATCCGACGGCCGGCGACGTGCCCGACATGTTTCCGCAGCAGATTGTCGGCAGTGGAGACCAGCTCGGTGTGGTACTGGCCGAGCCGACGGGACAGGGTTACGGGGCCTGGGACGTCTGGTACCCCGCTCAGGGGGCCTACCACCCGACGCCGCACCCGGAGGTCCGCTCGATCAGTGGCACCCTCCCGGGAACTTCCCGCCTGGTCGGCACCGTGTTCGACGATGTCACCGCGACCAAGCCCCGAATCTGTCTCGCTGTACTGGATCCGGCGCATGACCTCGCCGTCGGGTCGAAGACCTGCCACGCGCCTTTCCACGACCCACCACAGGGGATCGTGTCGCCCGGTGGGTACCTGCTCCAGGGCAGTACCACCGGCGTGCTCGGCTACCGGTTCGACGGTGCGGACCCGAAGCCAACCGGTTCGTGGCGACTCGGCGGGTACGGCACGTCGATGTGGGACGGTGCCTGGGAGGACGACACGACCGCGCTGCTCGCCTGCGACGGCGACCAGAACCACCTGGTCCGCATCAGTACGACCAGTCCCGGAAAGGTGTCGAAGGTGAAGCTGCCGTCCGGTGGGTCCGGGCACATCACGATCGTCAGGCCGCTGGCCCGGTAACGGGTCCGGTCCGGCGCCGAAGTATGGCGTCTGGTGGTCGCTACAGCGACCACCAGACGCCACACCTGCTTCTCATCGGTGTCGGGCGTGGACGCGGTGCCTCGGTACGTACACCGGTTGCCGGTCGACGTGGTCCTGCCAGTCGCGCTCGGCGCGGACCACGTGTCCCGCGGCGAACCCGACGACACCGCAGCCGAGCGCGAAGCAGAACACCGCGAACCACAGGGCTCCGCCGAGGTCGGCCACGGCCGTCACCGCCCGCGCCCCCTCCGTCGGCGCAGGTCGCCGTCGCCGTCGCTGTGCGGCCTGGCCCCTCGGCGGGGGCCGCGGATACGATGCGTCGTCCCCGTTGGTTCTGCTGGACTGCTGTGGGACACGGGCGCGGTGCGGCTCTGGTCGGCAGGCACCGCGCCTGTCCCTGTCTCTGCGTCTCTCCCGGCCTTCTGAGCCCGGAGTTCGCGGCGGGCGTTCACAGCCACTCCACCTTCAGCGGGTACAGCCGGCGCCACCGGTCCAGGGCGGCCTCGACGTCGCTGTGCCGTGCGGTGTCGAGCCTGCCGTCCTCGTACGGCCGGAACAGCAGCGCGTTGTCGGTGAACGCCATGCCCCACCACACGAGCCGGTTCGTCGGCTGCCGGTACCGCACGTACTCCTCGTAGTCCGGGTCGTTCTCGTCCAGTACCAGCGCGAACTGTCTCGGCACCGCCGGCATCACCAACGGAGTCACCTGCGAAGTGGGCATGGATTCCTCCTGCGATTTGGGGGTGCGGCACCCTGCTGACCTGGCCAGATGCCGCACCCGGCTCGATTGCGTCACGGATCGATGCATCGCACCGGCTCTCCGTGACGACTTCTCGTTCATGTTAGGCACGCATGCAACGAATTCGCAATATGAGAATTCGAGTAGTGAGTATGGTCTGTATGAGATGAGTCAGGCACACTGTCTGCATGGCTGAGCATGATGGGCGCGGAGGGCACCAGAGCCCGACCGCCAAGGTCCGACGCATGGCTGGGATCCTTCGTGCGCTACGCGAGCACACCAACATGACGGTGACCGATGCCGCGAAGGCGGTGTCGCGTAACCAGGGTTGGCTGAGCCGCATCGAGCACTGCAAGGACCGCATCCACCCGAACGACGTGCTCGCCCTCCTCCGCCTCTACAAGACGGAGGACGCCGTTGTCGAGGCAGTCATGGAGTTGGCCAAGCAAGCGCGGGTCAGAGGTTGGTGGCTGCCCTACAACTCGGTCCTGGATCACTGGTTTCGCAACTACGTCGGTCTCGAAACCGACGCCACCTTCATCCGCGTGTACGAACCCCAGGTTGTGCATGGCCTGCTTCAGACAGAGGCATACGCCAGAGCCATCATCGGAGCGTGCGGCATTCCTGACCGGTCCTCCGGCGTCGACAAGACCGTCCAACTACGCCTCGCCCGACAGAAGATCCTGGTGGGCGAGCAACCACCTCAGTTCCGGGTCGTCCTCGACGAGGGCGTCCTACGTCGACCCACAGGTGGTCGCAAAATCATGCATGAGCAGGTGGAAGCGCTGCTCGAAGCCAGCGAGCGTCCCAACATCGAAATCCAGGTCCTGCGTCTCAGCACCGGCGCGCACGCCGGTCTCAACGGGTCGTTTGCGATCCTGGATTTCCCACCCACACCTGACGGCATCCCCAATGCGGCCGACGACCGACTCGTCTACACGGACGACCTACTCGGTGCTCATTACTTCGAAGAGCCAGCCGAGATTGCCGCCTACTCAGCGGTCTTCGAGCAGCTACGAGCTGACTCTCTTTCGGCCGAGGGATCACGCAAACTGCTGCGTAGCATTGCGAAGGACCTGGCCTCGCAATGACGGAAGGGAGCGCGGGATGGCTGACCTCACCCGTGCCCGATGGCGCAAGAGCACCCGTAGCGGCAACACCGGAAGCTGCGTCGAAGTGGCCGACAACCTGATCGACCTCGTCGCAGTGCGCGACTCCAAGGACCCTGACGGGCCAGCGCTCACCCTCGTACCTGCGGCGTGGCGCTCCTTCGTCACCACTGTGCAGGCTGGCTCGATGGACCGCTGACAAGTAATGGCGATGACCATGGGAGGAGCGCGAGATGACCACGAACGCAAGGTGGCGGAAGAGTAGTCGCAGCAGCGGCCAGAGTCAGTGTGTGGAGGTCGCCGACCTGACGGACGCGAACTGGCGGAAGTCGAGCCGTTCCGGCGGTGGCGCCGGCAACAACTGTGTCGAGGTGGCGACGGTGGTCGGATCGGTCGCGGTACGCGACTCGAAGGACCCGGCTGGTCCCGTCCTCGCTGTCGAGTGCGGGTCGTGGACCACGTTCCTCACCGAGATCCGCAGCGGCAACTTCGAACACTGAGCATCGACCGGATGGCCGGCACCGTGGTCGGGTGTCGGCCTCCGGGTCGATACCGCTGTGGCCGGTGTCGGATACCGGACGGTGGTCGTGACCGGTCTCGCGGTACATGTTCACGAACCGATAGCCTTCCTCGCAGACCACGGGAGGACGGCATGAGCAGCATCCAGGAAGTCAAGGCGCAGCTCGGGCAGGGCTCCGAACAGCTCAAACACGCGGTCCGGGCGATCGGTACCGCCGACTCGTCCATCGACAACGCCATCGAGCAGATCACCGCCGCGGCGCACGGCTCGGGCCACACCAAGCCCGGCGAGGCGATGGCCGCCGCGCACGCGGCGAAGCAGAAACTCAACGAGGCGCGCGCCGCGATCGCCCAGGCCATGAAGGCGGCGAACGAGTTCCAGTCCAGCATATGAGTCTGTTCACCGAGGCGATCGCCGAACTGATCGTCGGTACCACCCGGCTGGAGGAAGCCTGGGGCCAGACCCTCCAGGCATCCGGCCACGTCGACGCCGCCGTCGACAGCTACAAGGCGGCCCAACAGGGCTCCGGCCACGCGAAGACCATCGAGTCCCACGCGCACAGCCTCGACGCCCAGCGCGCCACCGACGCCGCGATCGCACTGCTCCGCAAGTCGGCCGACGCGCTCGCCGAGTACATCCGCGAGTTCGCCCCCGACCAGGCCGCCGCCCTCCCCAGCGGACCGGAGCCACCACCCGGCGCCGAACTGCTCGAACATGCCAGCCCTCGCTCCATGTTCCGACGGGCGACCGACGCGCTGGCACGCAAGGCAGACGACCTGCAGGAGAAGACCACCGGCGGCACCGATTTCGTGATGACGGGCTTCTCTCTCCGGTCTCCCGACCTCAAGCCTCCGACGGTCTCTTCTACCAGTGCCGGAGTACCGTCCGTGCCTCCGTCTACGCTGCAGGGCACAACACATCCGTTGGGGCCGGCTGACATCACGAGCACTGCCGTCATCGTCGTGTTGACGTTGATCAAAGGCGGCGAGAAGACGTTCGACATGATCACGAGCCGAATTAGGGACCGCAGACATGAGCACTGAAGACCAGCGCAAGCTTGCCGAATCGATCCTGGTCAAGGGCCTGCACACGGACGAGGCCGTGAAGGAGGCAACGGACCGACTGGGCACGAAGCGGGTCGCGATCCTGGTGTCAGCGGTCTTCACGATTGCGCTCGAACGCAAGTACACATCGGTACCGACCCGCGATGACGTGGCCGCGTACGCCAAGCACCTCGCTACCACGTACGGCAACGAGTCCGCGCAGGCCAAGGCTGGCGTCGTCGAGGCCGTGATCCGAGGCCAGCTCGGCGAGACCGACCTGCTCGAAGAACTCCAGCTCTCCGAGATCATCCCGCATCAGATCCTCGTCGCGTACGACATCTTCAGCAGTCTCGGTCTCGATGACGCGGGCCTTGCCCGGTTCATCACCGAGAGCCTTCAGCTCGCCAGCGAGTACGACGGGCAGTAGCCCCCGGTGTCGCACGGTCCGTGGCGGGTGAACGAGAACTGAGGACGGCCGTGACTGATCACGCGCGGGATCTGGTTCGCTCAGTCATCGACAAGGACTTCAACCACTCCGACGACACCGTGCGGGCGCTGGGAGGTGTCCAGGCGCAGGTTCTCGTCGCCGCCGCGTTCACCCTTGCCGTCGAGCGTTCCTTCGCCCCCGATACCAAACCTGGCCAGGTCGCGACGTTCGTCGAGGAACTCCGCGAACGCTACGGCGAGAAGGGGCAGGAGTTGAAGCCGTTCATCGCCGAGTCGCTCATTCGCGGCGCGCTGGGCGACGAGAGCATCCTCGACGGGCTGCTCAAGGACGACGTCGTGTCCACCGAGATCGCGATCGCGTTTGCGCTGGTCTCGGACCTCAACCTCGACGCCGCCGCCACCGAAGCCTTCATCACCGAGGCGATCGAGATGGCCGACGAGGCGGACGAGTAGCTCGACCCGGCCAAGTTTGGCGTCTGGTGGTCGCTATAGCGACCACCAGACGCCAAACTTGGCCGGGTCGAGCTACTCGTCCGCCT
>JBAUUM010000061.1:0-3174 GCA_049582705.1 Actinocatenispora sp. | reverse complement strand
GCGCCCGGCTGCCCGTGTCCAGCGCGACCGCGCCAGTGGCGCGCTGCACCTCCAGCCCTCGCGTCTGCGCCGGCGAAGGCGCGGTGCCGGGTGCGCCGAGTGTCCCCGGTACGGCACTCGCCGGTGCGGACATCGACTGGCCCGACGACTGCTGGCCCGACATCGGGGGCGCGGACACCGGGGGCGCCGACACTGGTGGCGCGGAGACCGGGGGCGCGGAGACTGGTGGCGCGGAGACTGGGGGCGCGGAGACTGGTGGCGCGGAGACTGGGGACGCGGAGACCTGCGCGGCGCCGCCACCGGACTGGTAGGTCCGCCCCTGCCGGTGACCTATCTGCCCGGCCGACGGCCCGGTGCCCGGCGGCGGCGTTCCGGCAGGTGGTGATGAGGTGGGTGGGAGCGCCCCCAGCACCGGGCCGGACCCGGCCTGGCGCGGCGGTGTCTCCGGCCCGGCAGGTGGGGTCTGCCTCACCCGTCGGGCATCGTCGTCGTCCGGCTCGGACTGCCGGGACGACCTGTAGACGCTCACTGTGCTCCTCCACCGCTCGGCATCGTCGCGTAGACCCCGAGCGCCTGCTCTCCGTCCAGTCGGTGCACGGCGGCACCGGCGGCCCCGGCGCGATGGGCGACATCAGCGCAGGCATGGGCCAGCGCAGCGTCTTCCGTCGCGGCCACCCGGATCAGGCAGCGGAACTCGACGTCGCTTCCGCACGGCTCCATCGTGATCGCAACGCTGGTCAGTGCCGCTCGGGCCAGGGTAAGGCGGGTGATCAACTCGCCACCGGCGATGCCCCGGGGCCAGCTCTTGACCCAGAACGTGGCATGCCGGAGCTGGGCCGAGGTCCAGTTCCGCCAGGACTCCCGCGCCACCGGCAGTTCGGTGTTGTGCTGGGACTGTTCCAGGTCGCAGGACCGGGCCAACGCGTCGAGCAGCGCGTCCCGGTTGAGCACCCGGCACGGCAGGCCGTTGCGCCGCAACGACTTCGCCACCCGTCGTACCAGCGTCGCGACGACCGCCGGCGCGTTCTCCGATTCGTCGGCACCGCCGATGGCAGCCTCGGCGACACCACGTGAGTCGAGCCGTACGGTGACCCACCACGCCTGGTCCACCGGTACGGTGCCGTGGGCCGCGTGGGACACCTGTTCGTAGGACCGCGACACCGGCTGGTCGTCCATGATGGCGGTGGTCGGCGCGGGCAGGGTGTGCAGCACGACCTGGAAGATCGCACCGGGCTGCTCGCACTCCAGGCACACTCGGGCGAGCGCGCCCAGCGGAACGTCGCCGAGGGCCGCACCGTCCATGCCGTCCGGCGGAACCACCGCGACGGCGGCGAACCAGCCGGCGTCGTCATGGCCGACGCCGACGTCGGCACCGGACGATTCGACGGTCTGCGCGGCGAGGTCGGGTACCAGGCTGTGCAGCGCGGTGAGCCGGCGGTCCTGCACCGCGACGACACCGGTCTTGTGGCGCCGTTGGTAACTGCGGCGCAGTTGGAGGTGCTCCAGCCACCATCGACCGCGCGTCCTGGCGAACATGAACAGCAGCACCAGCACGGCCAGTACCAGGCCAAGTGCCAGGAGGACGAGATTGTGCCGGACCAGCAGCATCAGGCCGACGAGAAGTGCCTCCAGCACGACGATCTGGGTGACGTTGACCGGACCCATCTGGCCGGGTCGACGCCGTCGGCGCACCGAACTGATCGGCGCTTCGACGCCGGGTTGGGGAGTGCCGGACGACGGCGGACCCACCCGGGCAACAGCACGTGCGGGTGACGGCGCTTGATTCATCCCGAGCGCGTCCTTCCAGTCGTGGTCCGGTCCGCCGGAGAAACATGATAGGCATCCGTCGCGACACCACCGCCGATCACGAACGGACCACAGGGCGCGACAGGTCGGGACCGCACCGCGTCCCGATGACCCGTTTCCACCGTCCAGCCTATCTAGCGTTCGCTATCCGCCGATCGTCAGGAAATGCTCGGTACCAACCGGTCCCGCCGTCGGGCCTCCGGAACCGGTTTCCCGACGCTGCTCCGCCCCGCGCCGTGCCGCGGCCGGTCCTGCGCAGACGGTCAGCGGAATGCCTGCATGTCCAGCCTGTCGAGCACATCGCGGTAGCTGTCCCGGACGATCAGCAACCGGCGTCGCTTGAAGCGTCCGGGTGAGGTCTCGTGCAGTTGCCGACCCTCGGTGGTCCAGAAGGCGCTGTCGGGCACCCGATCGGCGCCGTCGGGGACGAACTTGAGCACCTCGGTCATCGCCTCGGCGGCGATCCCCAACAGTTCGACGCCCTCCGGCTCGGCCTCGATCTCGTCCTCGCCGACGGAGATGCCACTGGAGCGGGCGGCCAGATCGGCCACGGCGAGCCACTCGCCGGCGTCGATCAGCTCGGACGGCTGGGCGCCGCCGTAGCGCACCACCTCGTCGCGGCCGCGCACGATGTGCACCTTCGGGGTCAGGAACGTGGCATCGCGCTCGGTGCCGCAGCCGGCGCAGGTCCCCCGGTAGCGCAGCACCGACGTGCCGTCGACGACCTCGGCGCTCTGTTCCCAGGGCGTCTCCATGCTCCCGCACCGCTCGCACGGATGGATGTCGAGGTAGAGCTGTGCCTCGTCAGGGGTACGCGCTGCGGGAAGGGCCACGTCGCCGATCTTAGGCCGTGCCCTCAACGTCAACCGACGGCCAACGTCAACCGATCGCCAACGTCAACCGACCGCCAACGTCAACCGACGGCCAACGTCAACCGACGGCCAACGTCAACCGATCGCCATCGACAACCGACCGATTGCGCCGGCCCGGTCGGGTGCCCGGTTCAGTCGAGTGACCGGCCGGTCTCCGGATCGAGGCCCATGATCTGCCGGGCCCGGGTCATGAACTCCGCCTCGGCCGCGGGATCGGGGTGCACGTCGACGTGGTGCAGGTTGTAGTCCGACTCGGCGTCCGGATAACCCTCTGGACGGAAGTCCGCGGTGTCCGCGTGCTTCTCGCTCCATTCGCGGTGCCAGGCGGCCAGTGCCTGCAGTTTCCGTGCCCGTTCGGGATCCATCCGCGCCGCCATGCCGGGCCCCCTCTCACTTCCGGTGAGCGTACCCGCCGCAGCCTGGCCCGACGGGCCGAGCGGTTCAGCGTCCGGTGCCGCCCGGCCGCGGCGGCTCGGGCCGTCGTACGGGTTGCGGC
>JBAUUM010000060.1:0-4113 GCA_049582705.1 Actinocatenispora sp. | reverse complement strand
CGCCTGACGGCATCGACCCCGGTGGAGGAGTTGGCGCGGTCACCGCACCGGCACCTCCACCGTTCGGTGTCGGATTGCCGACGTACCTGGCCCGGACCACCGGCAGCGGCCCGATCTGTGGGAGGTTCCACAGGCCGACCACGGCCTCGGCTGGCGGGCTACGGGCACCGGCGACCTAGGATCGTGGCGATGAGCAGCAAAACGGTCTGGCCACCCGTCGGCAGCGGCGTCGCGCACCGCGGTGCCTGCGGCACGCATCCCGAGAACACCCTGGTCGGCTGCGCGGAGGCGCTGCGGCAGGGTGCCGGCATCATCGAGATCGACCTGCAGCGCAGCGCCGACGGTGAGCTGATGGTGGTGCACGACAGCACGGTGCGCCGCACCAGCGACATCAGCACCGTGCTCCCGGACCGGGCCGACTGCCGGATCGGTGAGCTGACCCTCGCGGAGCTGCGCAAACTGGACGCGGGCAGCTGGTTCGACGAGCGGTTCCGCGGCGCCGGCATCCCGACCCTGGCCGAGCTGCTGGACATGCTGGCCGGCCGGGCCACCCTGCTGATCGAGCTGAAGTGGCCGGAGCGCAGCCCCGGCATCGAGGAGCAGGTGGTCAAGGAGCTGCACCGGTGCCTCGGTGCGGCGCTGGACGGGCCGGACACCCCGGTGGCCATCCAGGTCACCGACCTCGAACGGCTCCGGTACTTCCGCGACGCGCTGCCCACGGCGGTGCCGATGTGCCTGATGTCGGGGCTCGTCGATCCGTTGCCGCTGGAGGTCTTCGAGGACCTCGGCAACTGGGTCTCGTGCTACGTGCCGCTGGGCCGGGTACTGCAGCCCGGCTACGTCGAGCGGGTGCACCAGTACGACGTACGGGTCTGCCCGTGGACCATCGACGCGCCGGAGATGCTGGGCACCATGCGGGACATGGGCGCCGACGCGGTGGTCACCAACCACATGTTCGTGGCCGAGGCGGTACTGGGCGGTGGGCCGAATCCGCTGCCCCGTACGTCGATCCGCATCGATTCGGTGGCCGCCACCGAGGAGCGGGCCGTGCTGCGCAACGTGGGTGACGCGCCGGTCGACCTCGACGGCTGGTGGCTGCGCAACCAGTTGAGCGCCCGGCAGTGGCTGCCGGCGACCACGGTGGCCCCGGGTCAGACCGTGGAGATCGCGTCCGAGCAGGAGAAGTTCCTGGACAACTACGGCGACACGCTGGCCGTCTTCGACCCCGCGTACAGCGTGGTCGACCTGCACTTCTACCGTTGATTCCGGACCGCGCCGGCGGACGACGCGGGCGTGGTGCGGGTGAGTCGGTGCAGCGCCGCGAGCCCGGCCGGCGTACCGGGCCAGTGCCGTGCCACCGCGTCCGGTCCGGCGCGGCGGACCACCGAACGCAGCACGACGGCGACCACGATCGCGTCGTCGGCGTAGCCGAGTACCGGGACGAAGTCGGGAATCAGGTCGATCGGGGACGCCAGGTAGCCGAGCAGGAGCCAGAGCCGTACCCGCACACCCCGGGGCAGCTCGGGTTCACGCGCCAGCCGGGCGACCAGCCGCAGCAGATCGGGCAGCAGGCGCAGCGCCCCGGTCAGCCCGGCGCCCCTCGGGCGGGCGACGGCCAGGCAGCACAGCAGCGCCAGCCACAGCAGGACGACTCCGCCGGCCACGCCCGCGAGCGTGACCCAGGCTGTCGTCATCGTGACACCCCCGAACTCCGTACCGGTCCAGTCTGGCAGAGGCTCTGACAGAATGGCCCGTGGCCAGCCGTGACGACTGGATATGCGGAGCGTGATCCAGGAACGGTGGGTCGGGACGCGGGTGACGGAACCAGGCCCGGGCAGAACTGGCGGGAGATGGCGATGAGCGGTGCCGACCGAGCGGTGATCGAACACGACGAGGCGCGCCGGTTGTGGCTGCTGTCGACGCGCGGCACGTCGTACGCGCTGCGCTGCCCGCCGGGCCAGACGGTGCACCGGCAGGACGTCACCGACCCGCTGCTGCACCTGTACTGGGGCCCCCGCATCGAGCTGTGCGACGCCGTCCGCATCGTGGGGCTGCGGTGGAACGACGGTAAGAGCCACCTGTTCGAGTCGCCGCTGGACGGCGTCGAGGAGTACCCGGTGGAGGGCGGCGTGCGGTTCGGTGAGCCGGCCGTCGCGGCGCGCTTCGCCGACGGCGGCCGTTCCGTCGAATGGACGTTCGACGGGCACGAGATCACCGAGGATGCCGACGCGCACGAGCTGACCCTGCGGTTCGTCGACCGGCACCACCCGCTCGCCCTGGACCTGCACTACCGGGTACGGGACGACAGCGAGGTGGTCGAGCGCTGGGTGGTGGCCCGCAACGTCGGCGCCGAGGACACCGTCGAACTGGGCCGGCTCGACTCGGCGGCGTGGGTGCTGCCGCAGTACGACTCGTACCGGCTGTCGCACCTGGTCGGCCGGTGGGGCGGGGAGACGCAACTGCGCCAGGTGGAGCTGACCGAGGCCGAGACGGTGTTCGGCAGCCGACGCGGCATCACCAGCCACCACGCGAACCCGTGGTTCGCGGTCGACGACGGCACCGCCACCGAGGACACCGGAAGTGTCTACAGTGGAGCGCTCGCCTGGTCGGGCTCGTGGCGGATCGTCGCGCAGCGGCTCACCTTCGGCGGCAGTACCGTGCTGGGCGGCTTCGGGCACACCGACTTCGGGCCGTACCGGCTGGCGCCCGGCGAGACCCTGACCACCCCGGTGTTCGCCGGGCTGTACACGTCGGACGGTTTCGGCGGCGCGAGCCGGGCCTGGCACGAGCACCAGCTGCGGTACGTGCTGCCGGACCCGGACGCGGTACGGCCGGTGCTGTACAACTCGTGGGAGGCCACGAGGTTCGACATCAACGAGGAGAACCAGCGCACGCTGGCCGGGCACGCCGCGGCGCTCGGGGTCGAACTGTTCGTGATGGACGACGGCTGGTTCGGCGCCCGGACGAGCGCGCAGGCCGGCCTCGGCGACTGGCAGGTCAACGCGGACCGGTTCCCGAACGGGCTGGGCCCGCTGATCGACGAGGTGCACAAGCTCGGCATGGAGTTCGGCATCTGGGTCGAGCCCGAGATGGTCAACCCCGACTCCGACCTGTACCGGGCGCACCCCGACTGGGTGTACCACTTCCCGGACCGGACCCGGCACGAGATGCGCAACCAGCTCGTGCTCAACCTGGCCCGGCCCGACGTGGCGGACTGGGTGTTCGCGCAGCTGGACACGCTGCTGACGGACAACGACATCCAGTTCGTCAAGTGGGACATGAACCGGCCGTTCACGGAGCCCGGCTGGCCCGCCAACCCGGCCAACCCGGACCAGCTGTGGATCGACCACGTGCACCACCTGTACGCGATCCTGGACCGGCTGCGGACCGCGCATCCGGGCGTCGCGTTCGAGTCCTGCTCCGGCGGCGGCGGCCGGGTCGACCTGGGCATCCTGGCCCGCACCGACCAGGTGTGGACCTCGGACAACACCGACGGTCCGGACCGGCTCATCATCCAGCACGGGTTCAGCCAGCTCTACCCGCCGCGGGTGATGTCCTGCTGGGTCACGGACGTGCCGAACCACCTGGACAAGCGGACCGTGCCACTGCGGTTCCGGTTCCACGTCGCGATGGCCGGCGTGCTCGGTGTCGGCGGTGACCTCACCACGTGGACCGAGGCCGAACTCACCGAGGCCGGCGAGCTGATCGAGCAGTACAAGCGGGTCCGGCCGATCGTCCAACATGGACGGCAGTACCGGCTGCGGCCGCCGTCCGAGGGCCTGACCGCGGTGCAGTACGTGACCGCCGGCCGGGACGCCGCCGTGGTGCTCGCGTTCCTGGGCTCGCAGCGGTTCGGGGAGCCGGTGCCGCTGCTGCGGCTGGCCGGGCTCGACGAGGCGGCCTGGTACCAGGTGGACGGCACCGGCGAGCCGGTCAGCGGCGCCGTCCTGCACCGGCACGGTCTGCCGCTGCGGATGCGCGGCGACTACGACAGCACGATGCTGCACCTGACCCGTGTCGAGCGCGGCTGACCCGATCTGCGCCCGACCGCGCCCGATCTACGCTGACCGCGCCCGCGCACGGGTCCGACCCGCGGTGCGACCGCGCGTGGGG
>JBAUUM010000059.1:0-2555 GCA_049582705.1 Actinocatenispora sp. | reverse complement strand
CTGCGGGGGCGCCCAGGCCGCGTCGCCCGACACGGCCTCCGCGGTGGGCGGCTGGCCCTCGCCGGCCGGCTGGTACTGGTCCTGCGGAGCCTGCTGCTCCGCCGGCGCGTACGGAGCCTGCTGCTCCGTCGGCGCGTACGGAGCCTGCGGGTCCGCCGGCGCGTACTGCTCCTGCTGGTCCTGTGCCGGGTACTGGTCCGGCTGACCGGACTGCGCCGCACCGCCGCCGGTGATCTGACTCACAAACGCCGCGGGCAGGTAGCCGGCGATGGGCAGGCCGAAGTCGATGGCGAGCCACCACGACTCGTCCGGCCAGTTCGCCGAGATGTCCGCGAGGTGCGCGGTGCGGAACTCCCCCGCGTACTGACCGAGGGTCGCGACCATGGCCTGCTGCGAGGTGAACGCGAGCAGGTAGGTGCGGCCCTCGTACGCCCAGGTCGCCCAGCCACCGGGGGCCGGCTGACCGTTCGCGTCCATCGGCACCGGGAGCAGTAACGCCGTCTCGTTCAGCACCTGGAAGTAACGGTCCTGCTCACCCCGTTGCATGGCATCGAGCAGGCGCTGCTCGAGCTCGTTCGCCGGCTCCCAACCGTCGGCCATGCACTGCCTCCCTGGCGCATCGTTCTTTCGACGACCGACGACACCACGCGGTGAGCCCGCGCCCGTCAGCCGCTACCGCCCTTGTATCGACACCGGCCGAGGAGTCACCGTACCGGCCGGGCCCCGACGACCGTCAGGACCGGTCGGCCACCACGTCACCGACCTCGGCGCTGCGCGCCCAGACCTGGTAGACGTCGCGGTCGAACGAGGAGAGACCGAGATCCTCGGGCGCCGGCAGCTCGCCCAGGTATTCCAGCCGGAGCCACTGGCCGTGCTCCCCGATCACCTGGAACGGCTGGTCACGCCACATGCACCGACGGGTCTGATAGCCCAGGTCGGTCACATCGGGGCGGGGCACCACCCGAAGGTAACGATTCTGACTGATCCGCTCGAAACCGTTCGCGGGCTCGCTGGTGTACAGCCGCACCCGGTCGCCGTCCGGGCTGGCCTCGTACTCGTCATCTCGCCAGCGCGCGTAGTAACCGTCTCGCATTGCACACCTCCCGACCGGGCGCAATTGACACGCCGCCGCTCCAACCTACAAGAGCGGTCCAAGATCGGCCGACCTCGATCCGGCCGTCCTCGCCGCCGGGCCGCGTACGGCGCCCCATGGCCGTGTCGCGGCGCCCTCGGCGACCCACGGCTCCGACCGGCGTGCGGCGCCCTACTACCCTGCCCCGTGTGCCGAGGGCCTGGGGAGTACGTGTCGGGGTTGCTGGCGGGCTCGCGATCGCGCTGACCGGGCTGAGCACGGTGACCGTGCCGGTACCGGTGGCCGCCAAGCCACGGTCCCACGACACCGGCCCAGACCGTTCCTGCGCCGTGGCCGAAGGCTCCACCAGCAAGTTGCACCTGTCGGCGACGCCCTGGGGACTGGAGCGGATCGGGCCGGAGCGGGCCTGGCCGCTGAGCCGGGGACGCGGGGTCAAGGTCGCGGTGATCGACTCCGGCGTCTCCACCGGTCCGGAGGTGCTGAGGGGCGCGGTCGTCGGCGGGCACGACTACCTCGCGGCCGGGGACGGCACCTGCGACCAGTACGGCCACGGCACCCTGGTGGCCTCGATCATCGCCGGGCGGGAGGCCAGGAGCGCGCCGTACTTCGGCGTCGCGCCCGAGGCGCAGATCCTGTCCTACCGGGTGCTGCTCGACTCCCGCCCCGGCAGCGCGAACACGCCGCACAACATCGCCGACGCGATCGACCGGGCCGTCGACGCCGGCGCCCGGGTCATCAACCTGTCGCTGATCACCGACCCGACCGACGAGGTCCGGGCCGCCGTCCGGCGGGCGGTGGACCGGGACGTCGTACTCGTCGCCGCCGCCGGCAACGAGGGCGGCAGCGCGGCGGAGGGCTCCCTCGAGTACCCGGCGGCGCTGCCCGGTGTGCTGGCCGTCGGCGGCATCGACGAGAGGGGCGGGCACGTCGGCTCGTCCAACACGGCCAGCTACCTGGAGATCGCCGCGCCGGGCGACCAGATGGAGGGCCCCGCGCCCGCCGGTGGCGGCTACCTCCGGTTCAAGGAGGGCGGCACCAGCTTCGCCGCGCCGTACGTGTCCGGCACCGCGGCGTTGCTCCGCGCGTACGACCCCGACCTCAGCGCCGAGCAGGTACGGGACCGGATCATCCGGACCGCGGACCATCCGCCGGAGGGCTGGAACGAGACCGTCGGGTACGGCGTGGTCAACCCGTACCGGGCGCTCAGCGCGATCCTGAAGGACGACGTACCCACCCATGCCCCGGTCGGGGGGCAGGCCATGAGCGATCCGCACGCCACCGTCGATCCGATGCGACACACGGAGATCGTCGCCTCGGTCCTGACCGCGGCGCTGCTCCTCCTCGCGCTGCTGGCGCTGATCGCCTCGCGCGTCGTACCTCGGGGACGCCTCCGCAGCTGGCGGGCCGGCCGGGCCGACCGCGCCGGGACGCCTCCGTCGCGGCCCACCGTACGGCGGGAGAC
>JBAUUM010000058.1:0-13806 GCA_049582705.1 Actinocatenispora sp. | reverse complement strand
ACGGCGGTGCGTCACCGGCGGCGCGGATCCGTTGTGCGACGGTCGTTCTATCGTTCCACGGGACGACCGCGGTCGCGGTCCGCCCGGAAGGTGTCAGTCGCGGAAGACGTCCTTGATCTTCTCGCCGGCTTGCTTGACCCGGCCCTTGTCCTGCTGGGCCTTGCCCTCGGCCTCCCACTGCTCGTTGTCCGTGGCCTCACCGAGCTTCCGCTTGGCCTTGCCCGCGACCTCGTCCTTCGTGTTCTCCACCTTGTCGTCGAGACCCATCCCGATCCTCCAAACCGTCGTGATCGAAGGGTTCACCGTCCGCGCGGAACGCTGGGTACCGCCGGACCCTGACGGAGTACCCGATGGGCACAGAATCCATGCCTCTCGACAAACAATTCGGGTCGTGAGGTAGCTCGGATATCGGGAACCACGTCGAGATCGACGTCAGCGTCGGCAAACTGCCCAACTGCCCCACCCGGCCTCGCTGGCCACCGCACGCCACGGCCGCCCCGGGGTCACCCGGTCCAGCGCGTCCAGTACGACCTCCGTGGGTACGTGGTGCGGCGCCTCGGTGCCCAGGGCGTTGGACCACACGACCACGCCGTCCGGCGCCAGGACGCGGGCGATCTCCGCCGCGAACAGCGGGACGTCGGCCAGTACCACGGCGGCGGCCACGCCGTCCCGGAACGGAAGCCGCGACGCGTCCCCGATCAGTCGCCACGGCGCGGTGGACCGGGACAGCATCTCCGGGGTCAGGTCCAGGCAGGCCACCCGGGGCCAGACCCGACGGATCAGCGGCGTCAGGAGGCCGGTGCCGGAACCGATCTCCAGACACGGCCCGGACGGTACGGAGCCGCCCCGGTCCAGCGCGTCGGCCAGCGGAAGGTGCCGGTAGCCGCCGCGTTCGCGGTCCCAGGACCCGGCGAGTTCGGCGTACCGGCTCCGGACCTCGCGGGCCCGCTGCGCCGACCACGTCGCCGTGCCCTCGGCGATCCGCCGGGAGTCCCGTCGGGTGTCCGCCGCTCCGCCGCGGCTCGGCCTGCCCGGCGCGGCGTCGACCACGCGGGGAAGCCGGTCAACTCTGGTCACCCCCGACATGCTGGCACATCCGTGGGATTACGCCACACCGCGGTGCGGGCACGGCGCAGCCCCTAGGCTTGACCCGTAGCCACGTCCTGGCCCGTACGACGGCAACGGCGATCCGAGCCGGTGCGGCGGAGCAGTTCCCCTCCGCCGGCGCCGGTCCGAGGTCGCGCTGGGAGTCGACGTGTGCACCTTGAGGGCATCGCTGATCGTGCCCGCCGACGACCTGGCCGCCGTCCCGCGCGGGCACGGTGATCCCGGCCCGGGGCTGATGAGACCACAGTGGACAGATGTCGGGCGTTCGCATGCCCGGATCCGGTGACGACGAGAGGAGCGACCATGCCCACCTTCGCGACCAAGGACGGTACCCAGATCTTCTACAAGGACTGGGGCGAGGGACCGCCGGTGGTGTTCAGCCACGGCTGGCCACTGAACGCCGACGCGTGGGACAACCAGGCCAACCTCGTGGCGTCGCGCGGCATGCGGGCGATCGTGCACGACCGGCGCGGCCACGGCCGGTCGAGCCAGACCTGGGCCGGCAACGACATGAACCAGTACGCGGACGATCTGGCCGAGCTGCTGGAGATGCTCGACCTGACCGGCATCACGCTGGTCGGTCACTCCACCGGTGGCGGCGAGATCACCCGGTACATGGGCCGGCACGGCACGTCCCGGGTGGCCCGGGCCGTACTGCAGGGTGCGGTGCCGCCGCTGATGCTGCGGACCGACGCCAACCCGGAGGGCACGCCGATCGCCGCGTTCGACGACATCCGCGCCGGGGTGGCCGCGGACCGGTCCCAGTTCTACCGGGACCTCAGCGCGCCGTTCTACGGGGCGAACCGCCCGGGGTCGGACGTCTCGGCCGGGGTACGGGAGGCGTTCTGGCTGATGAGTATGCAGGTGGGGTTGAAGGGTGCGTTGGACTGCGTGGCCGCGTTCTCGGAGACCGACTTCACCCAGGACCTGCTCGCCATCGACGTGCCGACCCTGATCGGCCACGGTGACGACGACCAGATCGTGCCGATCGCGGCGGCGGCCCTGCGTTCCGCGCAACTGGTCAAGGATTCGACCCTGAAGGTCTATCCGGGCGCGTCGCACGGCCTGCACGGCGCATTCGAGCAGGAGTTCAACAGCGATCTGCTGCGCTTCATCGGCAGCTGACCGGGGGAGCGGACCACTGGACCGGTGCCCGGTCCGGCTCACCAGGCCCGACCCGGTCCGGGCGGCCCTGGACCGGGTCGGGCGGCCGGTGGCGTGCGGTGGCGTGCGGTGGCCACGGCGGTTCGGACAGGCCGAGTCCGGCGGTGGCGGCGCTCCGGTCCGGCCGTCAGGCGGGTCCGGTCCTGGACGTGCGGGCTGTCGATCTCGGGCTGCCCGATCTGTTCGCGGTCCACGAGGAGTCGCTGTCGTCCGTATCCGCGTGAAGACGCGCGAACCCGTGCTACAACAAGTAACGATGTAGATACGAAAGGTGACTGGGCCGCGAGGTCCCGCGGCGTCGTGCGAACCGGAGGCTGGAGGTCCGGCGTGGGTGTCGACGAAGGGTCGTTGCGTGACCTGCTCACCGACCTGACCGGGGCCTACGGCGTGCCCGGCGCCTCGGCCGCGGTACTGGCCGACGGGTGGACCGTGAGCGCCGCGGCCGGCGTGCTCAACCTCCGCACCGGGGTTCCCGCCACCGCCGACTCGCTGTTCCAGATCGGCCCGGTGACCAAGGTCTTCACCACCACCGCGCTGCTCCGGCTGGTGGACCAGGGCAAGCTCGACCTCGACAGCACCCTTGCCGAGGTGCTCCCCGAGTTCCAGCCGCGCGACCCGACGATCGCCGACACGGTGCGGGTACGGCACCTGCTCACCCACACCAGCGGCCTGCCCGGGGACCACCTGCTCGACCTGGGCCAGGGCGACGACGTGCTGGAGCGCTACACCGCCGCCTGCGCCGCCCTGCCGCTGCAACATCCGGTCGGCGCCACCATGTCGTACAGCGACACCGGCTTCATCCTGGTCGGCCGGATCATCGAGGTGCTCACCGGGCGGATCTGGGACGAGGCCCTGCGCGAGCTGGTCCTCGAACCGCTCGGCCTCACGCACACCGTCACGCTGCCCGAACGGGCACTGCTGTACCGCACCGCGGTCGGACACCTGCCCGGACCGTCCGGTGGGCTCGCCCCGGTGACCCGCTGGGAGGTGCCGCGCACCCTCGGGCCGGCCGGCACCGTGTGCACCACCGGGAGCGAACTGCTCATCCTGGTGCGGCTCCTGCTGCGGCGGGGCGTCGGCGTCGACGGGATCCGGCTGCTGTCCGAGGCCTCGGTGCAGGCCATGCACGACATCCAGGTCGAGGTGCCGAACCGGTGGGGGATGGGTGCGCACTGGGGTCTGGGCCTGGCCATCTCCGAATGGGACGGCCGGCGGGTCTACGGGCACACCGGCAACGCGTCGGCGCAGAGCGCGTTCCTGCACTACGTACCCGATCTGGGCGTCGCGGTCACCCTGCTGGCCAACGGCGGCAGCGCACGGCGGATGTACCGCGACCTCAGCCGGCGGGTGCTGGCCGACGTCGCCGGTGTCCGGCCGCCCGCGCCGCTGGCCCCGGCCGACCCGCCACCGCCGGCGGACGTCTCGCGCTACGTCGGCGTGTACGAGACCATCGGCATGCGGATGGAGGTGCGTCCCGACGGGACGCTGCACACCCGCACCATCGGCCACCTGGACGCCGTCGCGCACCAGCCACCCCAGGAACTGCGCCTGGTGCCGCGCGACCCGGACCGCGGACTGTTCGTCATCCACCAGCCACAGCTCGACGACTGGCTGGCCGTGCTCTTCTACTCCCTGCCCGACGGCACGCCGTACCTGCACATGGGGCTGCGCGCCGCGCCGAAGGTGGCCGGGCCGACCGCGCCGGTCGTACCGGCCGACAGCTGACTCACCACCCGCCGGCCGCGTCGGCCACCTGGTGCGCCGACGCGGCTCCGGCGGCACCGCCCGACCGAGGAGGACCGCATCGCCAGCTGACCGCACCGATCTGCGACACCCGAACTTCCGAACTAGAAGAGTGAGGTCGACATGGGAAAGCAGAAGCAGGAAAAGAGTCAGGGCTCGAACCCGGCCAAGTCGAAGCAGCGCAAGCCGAAGCAGGGTCAGGAAAACCCGGACCAGCGGATGAAGCTCGCCAAGACGTTCGAGCTGATGGACGTCAACCGCAGCGGATTCGTCGACGCCTCCGCCCTCGAAGCCATGGCGGAACGCCTCGCGGTCCAGGCCGGTACGTCGATCAACGCGCCGGAACTGCGGGAGGCCCGCAAGTCGCTCGACCAGTTCTGGCGCGCGCTGGACGAGAACCGGAACGGTCAGCTCAGCCGGGACGAGTACATCGAGTCGATGACCCGGCTGATCGCCGACGCGGAACAGCTCCGGAAGATCCTCGACCCCGGGAACCGGGCGCTGTTCATGGCGTTCGACACCGACGGCGACGGCAAGCTCAGCCGCGAGGAGTACGCGATGATGTACCGGGACTCCGGTATGTCGGAGTCCGACCGGCGGGCCGCGTTCGACGCGCTGGACCGCGCCGGCGACGGGTACGTGAGCATCGACGAGTTCGTCAGGGCGTCGATGGACTACTACCTCCGGCCCGACTCGAAGCACCCGACCAGTTCGCTGATGGGCGGTCACTGACCGTGGGTCCGGTCGTCGGCCGTCCGTCGTCACGAGGGACTCCATGACCGCGACCGGTTTCGTCACGGGCGTGGCCACGCGCGACGCTGAGGACCAGGTCGTCAGCTTCCACGACGCCGCGGTCCGGACGATGCTGCGCGAGGCCGAGACCCTGTGCAACTGCGGCGAGTCGCACTCGCGGGGCCGCCGGTGGTGTCGCTGTTACGCCTCGAGCGTGTACCGCCCCACCACCCGGTCCTGACGGGCCCGCGAGAACGACGACCAGGAGACCGGTCCCGACCGGGGACCGGGAGAGGACACCATGGCACTGCCGGAGGACCTGGCCCTGCTGAACCGGCGGTGCCGACCGGGATGTACCGCGTGCCCGTCCGGTGTGGACCACGAGTCCACACCGGACGGTGTCGCCGCCGTGCTGCGCGATTGGGCCGACCGCTCGGCCGTGCTGTACGTGGGCATGGAGGCGCTGGCCGACCCCGAGCTGCTGCCGGTGGTGGTCCGGCAGGCCGCGGCACGCGGCGTGCGTCCCGTCCTGATGACCCGTGGCGGCGCCGACCTGCCGCTGACCCGGGTGCGGACGGTACTGCGGGAGCTGCCCGCCACCGGCCCGTTCGAGCTGCTGCTGACCCTCGACCAGGCACACGCCGCAGACCTGACCGGCGAACGGCTGGACCGGGTGCTGGGCATCCTGGCGGGTGCCGCGGACCTCCGGATCCTCTTCGTGTCACCCGGATCCGGATCGCTGCCCGCCGGGCTGCTCGCCGCCGAGGAGGTCAACCGGGGTGCACTGCTGGTCACCCGACCCGGCCGGACCGTGGACGAGTACCTGGAGTCCTGCGCGCCGGGGCCGGTGGACATCGCCCGCCCGGTGGTGGAGTCGGTACGCCGGCCCGACCTGCCGGCCGCGACCGTGTACCCGGTGTCGTTCAACGCTCTGATCTTCGAGACCACCTACTTCTGCAACACGCGGTGCGGTGGCCGCTGCACGAGCTGCGGGCCGGAGTCGTCCCGGCCGCGGCTGGGCGTACCGGAGGCCTGCCGGGTCATCGACCAGGCCGCCACGCTGTCCAACGTCGGGCCGCGGTGCCACTTCGCCGGGGGCGAGGCCACCATCTTCCGGGCGGATCTGCTCGCCATGCTGGCGCACGCACAGCGATGTGGCTTCGTCAACACCCTCACCACCAACGGGTTCTGGGGTCGCACCCCGCAGGGGGCGGACCGCACGGTGGCGGAGCTGGCCGCCGTCGGCGTCCGTAGCATCGAGCTGAGCACCGACGCCATGCACCAGGACCTCATCGCCGACGGGGTACTGGGCACCATCATCCGGGCCGGCAAGGCGCACGGTGTCGACCTGGTCCTGCGGGTCTGCACCACCCGGCGCAGCCGGGTCCGCGACGTACTCGGCCAGCTCGACGAGCGCGACCAGTCCGACATCGTGGTGGTCGCCGACCCGGCGATCGGCACCGGCCGCGCCGCGGTGGAGATCCCAGCCGCCGACCGGTGGCAGGCGCCCGGGCTGCCCGAGGGTGCCTGCGCCGACATCCTGAACCTGGTGGTCACGCCGGACGGCTCGGTCCACCCGTGCTGCAACGGCAGCGAACTGTGTCCGACGCTGACCCTCGGCAACGTGCACACCCAGGACCTGGTCGCGATGATGCGCGGCCTGCGCTCGAACGTCCTGCTCCGTACGCTCGTGCACGCTGGCCCCAGCTACTTCGCCGAGCTGATGGCGAACTCCGCGCTGGCGGACCGGCTCCGGCCCGGGTACGGCAGCTTCTGCGAGCTGTGCACCCAGATCTTCACCGACCCGGAGATGACCGCCTTCGTACGCGAGCACGTGGCGCGCCGGACGGGTGCGGCGTTGACCGCGGCGACCGCCGGGTTGTCCGCGCCCCGGGCCTGACCCGACCGGGTCGGTTCGTGTGTGAAACGTCACGGCATCGGGTACTGAGGTGCCGACCCTGGAGGTGAGTCGTGACTGACACGACCACGGAAAGGCCGGGCACGGGACGGCCCGGCGCTGACGAATCCCCGACCCACACACCCGACGGGCCCGCCATGGACCGGGACGCCGCCGGACCGGACCGCGTCTCGCCGTTGACGGACGCGCCGTCGGTCGGCCGGCTGCCGGCCCCGACAGGGTCCACCGAACGCACGGCCGATGAGTCCGCCGCATCCGGCACAGCCGGCGAGCCCACCGAGCCCACCGCGGCCACCGGACCCACCGCGGCCACCGGGCCGACGGCCCCCACGGAGCCGGAGCCCGCCACGGGACCGACCGGGCTGGCCCGCGTCACGCACCACCCGCGCACGAGCGCGTTCGTGGTGGTCGGCTTGGTGGTGACCGTGACCGCGGCGCTGGTCGCGCTGACCTCGGTGCTCGCCCCGCTGGCCATCGTGCTCGCGGCCGTCGGGGTGCTGGCGGCCGGAATCGGCCTGAGCGCCACCCGCAAGCCGCACGTCACCGGTCGGGTGACCGCGCTGCTGACGATCGTGCTCGCCCTCGCCGTGGCGGTGGTCTCCGGCGCGGAACTGGTCGGCGGCATCGCCTGGCTCGACCACCCGGACCAGGCCGGCCGGCTGCGGGACTGGCTGGACGCGCACCTGCCTCTGTTGTGAGTCGTCGGCGCCGGTGACCGGACGGACCGTCGGCACGGCCGGACCGCCACCGGCCGTCCGCGCGGTGAGAATTCCGGGTCGCGCCGCCGGGATCGGCGCCACGCCTAACCGCCTACCTCACGTCACCTTCTGACAACCCGGTCACGCTGTTGACATCGACCGCCGAGACGGCATGATGTGAACGGCGATTAGCATCGTGCCGGGAGGTCGGAGATGGCAGGCAGCGGAGTTCCCCGCGCGTCGTGGATGGACGACGACCTGGTCGCCGTCGGCGACCTGGCCCGCGCCTTCTTCACCAAGGAGGTCGCGCCGCACACCGACCGGTTCGCCGAGCAGGGCCACCCCGACAAGCACCTCTACCGGCAGGCCGGCGAGCTCGGCCTGCTCGGCATGTCCGTGCCGGAGGAGTACGGCGGCGGGGGCGGCACGTTCGCGCACGAGGCCGTGCTGTTCACCGAGCAGGTGCTGGCCGGCGACTCGTCCCTGCAGCTCGGCGTGCACGCCGGGATCGTGGCGCACTACCTGCTGGCGTACGGCGGCGACGAGCAGCGCCGCCGCTGGCTGCCCAGGCTGTGCTCCGGCGAGTGGGTCGGCGCCATCGCGATGACCGAGCCGGGCACCGGGTCGGACCTGCAGAACATCACCACCCGCGCGGTCCGCGACGGGGACCGGTACCTGGTCACCGGGTCGAAGACGTTCATCTCCAACGGGCACACCTGCGACCTGGTCATCATTGCCGTGAAGACCGACACCAGCCAGGGTGCGGCCGGCGTCTCGCTGCTCGTCGCCGAGGTCGGCCCGGACACCCCGGGCTTCCAGCGCGGTCGGATCCTGCGCAAGATCGGCCAGAAGGGCCAGGACACCACCGAACTGTTCTTCGACGAGATGCCCGTCCCGGCGACCAACCTGCTCGGTGGGCAGGAGGGCCAGGGCTTCGTCCAGCTGATGCAGCAGCTGCCGCAGGAACGGCTGATCACCGCCGTGGCCGCCGTGGCCACCATGGAGTACGCGGTCGCCGAGACCATCGCGTACGCCAAGCAGCGGACCGCGTTCGGCAAGCCCCTGTTCGGCTTCCAGAACACCCGCTTCGAGCTGGCCGAGTGTGCCACGATCACCCGGGTGGGCCGTACCTTCCTCGACGACTGCATCGCCCGGCACCTGCGCGGGGAGCTCGACGTGGCCACCGCGGCGATGGCCAAGCTGTGGCTGACCGACCAGCAGTGCGCCGTGGTCGACCGCTGCCTGCAACTGTTCGGCGGCTACGGCTACACCCTGGACTTTCCGATCGCCCGGCTGTACACCGACAGCCGGGTACAGCGCATCTACGCCGGGTCCAACGAGATCATGAAGGAACTCGTCGCCCGTTCGCTGTAGCGGCACGGGGACAGCCGGCGGAGTACCGCCCTTCTGTGGAGAGGAAGACCTCAGCGTGAGCACCGAGGCATTCATCTACGACGCCATCCGCACCCCGCGCGGCCGCGGCAAGCCCGGCGGTTCGCTGCACGGGACCAAGCCGATCTCACTGGTCGTCGGCCTGCTCGACGAGCTGCGCAAGCGCAACCCCACGATGGACACCGACCGGCTGTCCGACGTGCTGCTCGGCGTGGTGACCCCGGTCGGCGACCAGGGCTCGGACATCGCCCGGACCGCCGCGCTGGCCGCCGGTCTGCCGCACACCGTCGGCGGCGTGCAGCTCAACCGGTTCTGCGCCTCCGGGCTGGAGGCGGTCAACCTGGCGGCGCAGAAGGTCCGCGCCGGCTGGGACGAACTGGTCGTCGGCGGTGGCGTCGAGTCGATGTCGCGGGTGCCGATGTTCTCCGACGGTGGCGCCTGGGCGATGGACCCGACCACCAGCTACGACACGTACTTCGTCCCGCAGGGCATCAGCGCCGACCTGATCGCCACGATGGAGGGCTTCTCCCGCGCCGACGTGGACGGTTACGCGGTGCGGTCCCAGACCCGCGCCGCGCAGGCGTGGCAGGAGGGCCGCTTCGCCGGGGGCGTGGTGCCGGTGGTCGACGGCAGCGGTCTGACCGTCCTCGACCACGACGAGCACATGCGCCCGCAGTCCACCGTGGAGGGCCTGGCGGCGCTGAAGCCGTCCTTCGCCACCACCGGTGAGCTGGGCGGCTTCGACGCCGTCGCGCTGCAGAAGTACCACTGGATCGAGCGCATCGAGCACGTGCACCACGCCGGCAACTCCTCGGGCATCGTGGACGGTGCCGCGCTGGTGCTGGTCGGTTCCGAGCGGGCCGGTCAGGACATGGGGCTCACGCCGCGGGCGCGGATCGTGGCGACGGCGACGTCCGGCGCGGAACCGACGATCATGCTGACCGGGCCGACGCCGGCCACCCGCAAGCTGCTCGACCATGTCGGGCTCGGGGTCTCCGACATCGACCTGTTCGAGATCAACGAGGCGTTCGCGTCGGTGGTCCTCAAGTACCAGCGGGACCTCGACATCCCGGACGAGAAGCTGAACGTCAACGGCGGCGCGATCGCGATGGGGCACCCGCTCGGCGCCACCGGGGCGATGCTCGTCGGCACGATGGTCGACGAACTGCACCGCCGCGACGCCCGCCGGGCGGTCGTCACCCTGTGCATCGGCGGCGGCATGGGCGTCGCCACCCTGATCGAACGAGTCTGAGGCGCGAGGAGCCGGCGCGAGATGAGCATGATCCACTGGGAGCGGGGCGACGACGGGATCGTCGTCCTCACGATGGACGACCCGGACCAGTCCGCCAACACGATGAACCGGCGGTACGTCGACGCGATGGGCGAGGCGGTCGACCGCCTCGAAGCCGAGAAGGACAGCATCACCGGTGTCGTCGTCACCTCCGCGAAGAAGACGTTCTTCGCCGGTGGCGATCTCAACGACATGATCCGGGCCAGGCCCGAGGACGCGGAGGAGCTGTTCGCGTACCTGACCCGGATCAAGGCGCAGCTGCGCCGGCTGGAGACGCTGGGCCGTCCCGTCGTCGCCGCCGTCAACGGCTCGGCGCTCGGCGGTGGTCTGGAGATCACCCTCGCCTGCCATCACCGCATCGTGGCCGACGTCAAGGGCGCGCAGCTCGGCACGCCCGAGGTGACGCTCGGCCTGCTGCCGGGCGCCGGCGGGGTCACCCGCACCGTGCGGATGCTGGGCATCCAGAGCGCGCTGCTCAACGTCCTGCTGCAGGGCCAGCGGCACAAGCCCCGTGCCGCGCTCGAACTGGGGCTCGTCGACCACGTCGTGGACACCGTCGACGAACTGATGCCGCACGCCCGGGAATGGATCCACGCCAACCCGGACGCGGCGCAGCCGTGGGACGCCAAGCGGTTCCGGATCCCCGGCGGCACGCCGAAGGACCCGAAGTTCGCCGCCGACCTGCCCGCGTTCCCGGCCAACCTGCGCAAGCAGCTCAAGGGCGCCAACCTGCCGGCGCCCCGGGCCATCCTCGCCGCCGCCGTGGAGGGCGCCCAGGTCGATGTGGACACCGCGCTGGTCGTCGAGTCCCGGTACCTGATCGAGCTGCTGACCGGCCAGGTCGCCAAGAACATGATGAAGGCGTTCTTCTTCGACCTGCAGCACATCAACTCCGGCGGCAGCCGGCCGCAGGGACAGCCGGCGTACCAGGCGCGCAAGGTCGCGGTGCTGGGCGCGGGCATGATGGGCGCCGGCATCGCGCACGTCTGCGCCCGCGCCGGCATGCAGGTCGTACTGAAGGACGTCACGGTGGCCGCCGCCGAGAAGGGCCGACAGTACTCGGTGGCGCTGCTGGACAAGGCGGTCGAACGCGGTCGCAGCACGCGGGAGAAGGCCGACGCCACCCTCGCGTTGATCCAGCCGACCGACCGGGTCGAGGACCTGGCCGGCTGCGACCTCGTCATCGAGGCGGTGTTCGAGAGCCCCGAACTCAAGCAGCAGGTGTTCGCCGACATCGAGAAGGTGGTGGCGCCGGACGCGCTGCTCGGCTCGAACACCTCGACGTTGCCGATCACCGGCCTGGCCCAGGGCGTGCAGCGGCCCGAGGACTTCATCGGCCTGCACTTCTTCTCGCCGGTCGAGAAGATGCCGCTGCTGGAGATCGTGGTCGGCGAGAAGACCAGCGACGCCGCGCTGGCCAGGGCGATCGACGTGGCCCGGCAGATCCGCAAGACCCCGATCGTGGTGAACGACAGTCGGGGCTTCTTCACCAGCCGGGTCATCGCCCGGTTCGTCGAGGAGGCCGTCGCCATGGTCGGCGAGGGACTCCACCCCGCCTCGATCGAACAGGCCGGGATGCAGGCCGGCTATCCGGCACCGCCGCTGCAGCTGCTCGACGAGCTGACGCTGACGCTGCCACGCAAGATCCGCCAGGAGTACCGGGCGGCGCTCGAGGCCGCGGGCGGCACCTGGGTGGAGCACGGGTCGGAGCGGATCATCAACCGCATGCTCGACGAGTTCGACCGCAAGGGCCGCTCGTCCGGCGCCGGCTTCTATGCGTACGAGGACAACAAGCGGGTGGGCCTGTGGCCCGGCCTGGCCGAGCACTTCACCCGGCCCGGCACCGAGATCCCGTTCGAGGACATGCAGGAGCGGATGCTGTTCGCCGAGGCGCTGGACACGGTGCGCTGCCTGGAGGAGGGCGTGTTGCGGTCGGTCCCGGACGCGAACATCGGTTCGATCATGGGCATCGGGTTCCCGCCGTGGACCGGTGGCGCGGTCCAGTACGTCAACGGCTACCAGGGCGGTCCGGCCGGATTCCTCGCCCGGACCCGCGAGCTGGAGGCCCGCTACGGCGAGCGGTTCAACGCGCCGGCGTCGCTGGTGGAACACGCGGAGCGCGGCACCCTGTTCGAGTAGTCCGGTCGGCTGGATCCCCGTCCGAGGCGGGGATCCGGCCGACGGGTCAGGCTTCGAGCAGTACGCGCAGGGCGAGCCCGGTCAGCTCGTCGGAGAGCCGGGGCCGGGCCCGGAACCGCGGCGTGAGCGCCAGGTCGTTGACGATCCCGTGCGCGCCGTGCACGAGCACGTGCGCCTCACCCGCCGACAGCGTCGGGCGTCCCGCGACGAGCAGGCTGCGCCACTCCCGCACGTAGTCCGAGCGAGCCCGGCGGACCTGGTCGCGTTGCGGCTCCGGCAGGTTCGCCGTCTCTCCGATGAGGACGGCCAGCAGATCGGTGTGGTGGAAGGCGAAGTCGACGTACGAGCGCATCAGCGTCTCGATCGCGACAGCGGGAGAGGCCGCCGCCCCCAGCGCCCGGGACAGCGACATGCTGAGCCATTCGGTGGCCCGGGTCAGCGCCGCGGACAGCAGGTCCGCCTTGCTGGCGAAGTGACGGTACACGCTGGGGCCGGCGATCCCGGCCGCCGTGCCGATGTCCTCCATCCCGACGGACTGGAAGCCGCGCTCGCGGAACAGCCGGGCCGCTGCGGCCAGCAGCATCTCCCGGCGGGACGCCCGTTCGGTCAGCGGCACCGGCGCGGTCTCCGTGTGCCGGCTCTGCCCGGACGGTTGCCAGGTCACGACCGCGGTGCGGGCCATCGACCCGACGAGGGCACGCAACCGCTGACCGGGCAGGACGATCCGATGGTACGACGGGCTCGCGCACACCGCCATCACCGCCCACGCCAACAGGTCGGCGTCCGCATCCGGCAGCTCCGGCCCGGATTCCTGGAGGATCGTGGCCACCCGCGACCCGATGCCCCGCAGATGTCGCCGGAACCGGGTGTGGTCGGCCCCGGCGAGGTGCCGGGATTCCAGCTGCCAGAGCGCGGCGAACTCCCGATGCTCGGCGGCGAGCCGGGACAGCGCCGCCAGCAGCACGTCGAACTGCTCGACGGGGGCGGCGGCCTCGGCCTGGTCGAGCGCCTCGTCGATCCCGCTCAGACCGGTGAACACCAGGTGCGCCAGCAGATCCTGCTTGCCCCGGAAATGCCGGTACACGGCCGAACCGCCCACGCCGACGCAGGCGGCGATCTCGGCGATGCCGACGCCGTGGAACCCGGACTCGTGGAACAGTCGACCGGCCGCGGCCGCGATCTGCTGCCGTCGGTCGCGGGGACGCCGGACGGGACCGGGTGCGTCGCGCCGAGTGCCCTGGCCCGCCACCGTCACCTCCCCGCGCTGGTCCCGCCGCGACTGTATCCCAGACACCGGGCCGGTACCGTCGCGTGCGCGGCGTCGCCCTCGACGGCCGTGCCGGGCCTGTGAGACGGTACGGCATGGCCGTTCCTCCGCCGTTGGTCCGTTGCGCGGCCCGCGAGTTCGGGATCCCCGTCGAGTCGCTGCGTCCGCTGCCGGGCGCGACCGGCCTGACCTGGCGTGCCGGCGAGCACATCCTGCGGCTCGGTGCCCGGGCCGTGCTCGACGTGGAGGCGGCGGCGATGGCCGCCGCAGGCACCGTACTGCCGGTCCCGGCCATCATGGACCGTGTCGACCTGCCCGCCGGCGACCCACCCACCGGCGCGGATTCCGCCGGCGA